>NZ_VVIN01000049.1:0-27898 GCF_008711145.1 Arenibacter lacus | reverse complement strand
TGAATAATAGCTTGCGTTGCCTGTTCCCTGTTTAAAAGGGCATCGTCGTCCAGATTTAGTTTTACTTTCTTTCGGTCTATCAATATTTGGGTGTAATCTAATAGGACCACCCCATTGTTTACCACAATTCCGGCCAGGGAAATAATTCCCATCATGGTCATCATAATCACAAAGGACCAGCCGGTAATCATGATTCCTCCAAAAACACCAATTAAACTGAGGAAAATAGCGATCATAATGATCAGGGGTTTGGAAATGCCACCAAACTGAAAAATCAGAATCAACATTATTAATCCTAATCCAGTAAAGAAAGCACCAACAAGGAAGAGCATCTGTTTGTTCTGCTCTTCAATCTGTCCGGTGTAATCAATTTTCACTCCCGCAGGCAGGTCCTTAAACTCCTCCATTTCCTTTTGTATTTCGGCAACGATTGCCGCCGCATCGGTAAAGCCGGGTTGTAGTCCGGAGTAAACCGTTACCACACGCTTCCCGTCTCGGTGCTTTATAGCACTAAAGGAAGAGGTGTTTTTTTCCGTAGCAATGGCAGATATTGGAATTTCCTTAATCTGTCCCGTAGCTTGGTCCCTAAAGATGATATTCTGATTAAAAAGGGCACTTCTGTTGTAACGGAGGTCCTCATTAAAACGCACATTGATATCGTAATCGTCCCCATCCTTCTTATATACGCCCGCTTTCTCACCAAAAATAGACCTTCGCAATTGGTTGCCTACCTGTCCCACGGCAACACCCAATTCTCCCGCTTTTTTTCGGTCTACCAATACTTGCATGGAGGGCTTACTCTTGTTAACATCAATTTTAATCTCCTCTATTCCTGCAATATTTTTGGAATTGATGAAGTTTCTAATGTTTTCCGCAGTGTTTATCAGCTCGTTATAATCCTTGCCTTCCAATTCTATATTGATGGGGTAACCTGCTGGGGGGCCATTGGCATCTTTCTCTACGGAAATGGCCACTCCGGGATAAATACCGCTTAATCCATTCTGAACTTTAGCTCGGATATCCTCCGTGTCTAATCCTTTACGGTATTTAAACTCGCTAAAGTTCACGGTGATCTTTCCTCTATGCGGCATTTCGGCGGCAGATCCTCCATCGGTAAGCGGATTGCCCGCTCCTTCCCCTACTTGTGAAACGGCCGAGGTTACCATAAAGTTCTCGCCATTGTCCATGTATTCCTCACTGTTGATGATGTCGTAGACCTGTTTCTCTACGGCCAGTGTTAACTCATTGGTTTTTTCAATGGAGGTGCCTTCGGGGTATTCTATATAGACATAGATCTCATTGGGTCTATTGTCTGGGAAGAATTCAATTTTAGTACGTCCACTTCCTACCGATACTCCAAACAACATGAATACCCCTACCAGTAGAAAGGCGGTGATTCCAAAGTACCAGTATACATTTTTACCGCGCAAGGCGTGCACCAATCGTTTCTCATACCAGTTTTCGAAGCGAGACATGGTGGTTCTCTGGAATCGGTTGGCCCATCGTTTTATTAGGAATTTATAGGCCCAGAACATGGCTGCAGTAAGGATCATTACGGATCCAAATCCGCGCATCGCTCCGCCAAAAAGTAAAATCAGCAGTCCAAAGCCTCCTAAAATGATGCTAATGCGAATGAGCTGCTTTACGGTGAGTTCCTTCTCATCTGTATCCATAAACTTGCTTACCAGCATGGAGTTCATAAAGATGGCCACAAATAGGGAAGACCCTAGAACCACAGAGAGGGTAATGGGGAAAAATATCATGAACTGTCCAAAAATACCTGGCCATAGCCCTAGTGGTACAAAGGCAGCCACCGTGGTAGCCGTAGAAATAATGATGGGAAAGGCAATCTCCCCGATTCCTTTTTTGGTGGCTTGGATCCTTGGCATGCCCTCGTCCATAAGACGGTACACGTTTTCTACCACCACAATCCCATTATCTACTAACATTCCCAGTCCCATAATCATTCCAAAGAGAATCATGGTGTTCAGTGTGTACCCCAACCAGGATAATATCATAAACGACATAAACATGGACATGGGAATCGCAAACCCTACAAAGAGGGCATTCCTAAAGCCTAGGAAGAACATTAGTACGGTAACCACTAGGATAATCCCAAAAATAATGTTGTTAACCAAATCGTCTACCTGGTTTAGGGTTCTGGTAGAGGAGTCATTGGCAATGGAGATATGTAAATCTGCCGGAAAATAATTGGCTTCGTTGTATTTTACAATTTCCCTAATCTTATCGGCGGCAGAGATGGCATTCTGGCCGGCTCGCTTTTTAACATCCAACATCACTACGCTTTCTCCAAATTCACGCGCATAGGTTGTTTTTTCCTTCTCCCTAAAATGGACGTCCGCAATATTCCTAAGATAGACGGCCCCGTTCTCAGATTTTACTACAAAATCCTTCAATTCCTTGGGGTCTTCCACTTCGCCCAGTATCCTAATGGTACGGCGTTGTCCGCTAGCCTGTAAATTTCCGGCAGACATGGTCATGTTTCCGTTTTTTATGGTCTGGATTACATCGTCAAAACTCACTTTGGCCGCCATCATTTTGTAGATGTCCACGGCTATTTCTACCTCCTTTTCTTGGGCACCACGGATATCGGCCTTTTTTATTTCTGGAAGGTCTTCTATTTCATCCTGAAGATATTCGGCAAACTCCTTTAATTTCTCTACGGGATAATCCCCAGTGAAATTTATGTTCATAATGGGCACTTCCTCGGAGAAATTGAGGTCAAAAACGTTGGGTTCTACCTTGGCCCCGTTAAAAGTGGGCCAGTCTTCACTAGCTTTCTCGGAGTCTACTTCGTCTTTTACCTTTTGCTTGGCAGATTCAACCGTGATTTCCTCATCAAATTCTACCGTTATTATCGCATAGTCTTCCTGGGAGGTAGAAATTACTTCTACCACATTGCTAACGCTTTTTAGCCGGTCTTCTAAGGGATCCGTAATTAGACGTTCAATATCCTCGGCCGTATTTCCTGGATAGGGGGTGCTTATATAGATCTTGGTCTCTATGATTTCTGGAAAATCTTCCCTTGGCATAGCAAAGTAAGACTTTAGTCCAATCCATAGAAAGATACCGATCATCACATATATTACGGACGGATTATCTATAGCCCAGGAGGACAGCTTAAATTCTTTGTCTGTTTTCTTTTGTAAGTTGCTCATGGACTCCCTAATTAATTATTTTTACTTTCTGTCCATCCTTTACGCTCCGTGCGCCTTCTTCAATAATATGATCGCCGTGGGCCATTCCTGAAATTACCTCTACCATCCCATTTTGTGTTTTTCCTGTAGTGATAATTTTCCTTTTGGCCACCGCCTCATTAAGATCGTTGAGGTCTTCGGCTACAAAGGCGTATTGCTCCCCAGCCGCATTTTCTGAGATGATGCTAGCGGGAATGAGTATCGCATTTTCATTGGTGTAATCGTTAATGAGGACCCTTGCCGTTAGGTTGGGCTTAATGTCTCCATTTTTATTGGGTACAGGAATTTCTACCGTATAAGAGCGATTGCTGGGGTTTATGTAGTTCCCTGTTTGTCTTATGTACGTAGTGATACTGTCTCCCAGTATGGGAAAGTACACCTTGGCCTCCTTGCCTTTTACCACACTTCCCAAATAGGCTTCTGGGACCTCTACATCTATATACATTTCTGATAGGTTCACAATGCGGAATACCTCCGAACCCGGACCTGGGGATACCACCGTTCCTTGTTCCCTGATCACATCATCTATAATACCCGAAAACGGCGCTGTAATGCTGTATTTGCTTAGCTGACTTTCCATTTGTTCTACCGTGTTTTTGGAAGCCTGGTAGTTGGTCTTAGCCTGTAGGTATTGAATTTCGGAGCCTATCTTTTGGTCCCATAACCGCTGTTGGCGTTCATATGTGGTCTTGGCCAATGCTGCCTGAGTTTTTAACTGCTCTAATTGACTAAACATGCCCCCATCGTTTATAGTGGCCAAAACCTGCCCTTTGCGTACTTTTTGTCCCTTTTCTACATAAACCTTTTCCAGGGTACCTTGCATCTCGGGATAGATCAATACATTCTGCTTGGTCTTTACATCACCTTGTAAGGCCAGGTAATGATTAAATTGTTGAGCATTGGCCTCCACTACGGATACCAAGGGCAAGTTCTTATTGCCTTCCAGGGATCTTATGACGGAGTCTAACCGCTCTATCTTTTGATTATAGAGCTGTTGCTCTTCGGAGAGTTGCTTTCGTTTGGACCGAAGTTCGGTTAAATTACTTTCTGAAATTAGCTCGTCTACGGATTTTTGATTGTCCGATCCACAGGAGAAAAGAAGGAGTCCTGCAGCTATTATAAAGGTTACGTTTTTCATGAGTTGCTGTTTATTCCGGGATAATCGTTTTATAATTTTACGTTTAGGACCGCTTCCAATTCGGTCTTTTTATTGATCACCTCTACCATGGACTGGAGGTATTCTTGCTGGGCATTATACAATTGGGTTTGGGCCTGTCGCAGCTCGAAGCTAGAAGCAAGGCCTTCCTCATATTTAATTTGGTTCTTGCGCTCTATACGCTCTGCGAGGCCTAAATTCTCTTTGGCAGTGGTATACTCTTCTATGGAAAATAGGTAATTGCTTTTCGCCGTTTTGTATTGTAGGTTGAGGTTTTGTTGCGTTTCTAAGAGTTGTGTCTTTGCTTTATCTACCGCAATTTTCGCCCTTTGTGTCTTGGCGCTTCTCCCCAGAGAGCTAAAAATGGGAATATGAAGATCTACTCCAACTACGGAGGCATCGAACCAATCTGCCTCCTTGCTCAAAAAATTAAAGGAATCGCTATAGGCAGTACTTCCATAATTTATAAAGGCATTAAGGGTGGGTAGGGCCATGCTTTTTTGTAGTTTTAACTCTAGCTCCCTTTGTTGGAATAAATTGGTGGCAATTTTAAAATCTACATTGTTGTCCAATACAAAATCGGTCTCTAAAAGATCGGGTCTAATCTGTTGCTGTGCCAGATCGTTTAGATTTTCCATGAGCTGGGTGGGGGTGTTGATGTCCAAGCCCAGCATTAGGTTTAGCATTTGTAGGGTGATCTCTTGGAGACGTACAGAATTCTTTAACTGATTATCTATAGAGGATAGGGTAATTTGTAGCTGTTCTACACTTTCTTCCTCTCCCAGACCGTTTTCATAAAGCTTTTGAGTCTCCATTAAATTCTGCTCCAAATTGGCTTTGTTCTTATTGAGGATGGAAATACTCTCTTGGGCCAATAGTACATTCCCATAAGCTTCCACAATGGATTTGCGAATTTCCAGATCTGTTTTCTCCTTGTTGTTTTGGCTGTACTTAAGGAAGGTTTTTGCAGCTTGGATCCCCACTATATAGGAACCGTCGAACAATTGCTGCTTTAAAGTAGCTGTGGCACGGGCCGTTTGTGGCTGACCAAAGACGATAGGGATAAAGGTGCCTGGCTCTCCCCCTCCAAACTCGGCAGGTATTAAGGAGACTTGTTGTTTTAACTGATTTTGGTAGCTGATGTCTCCACTTATTTGAGGCAAACCAGTGGCGATGGTTTCCCATTTTTGTTTCTCGGCATCCCTTAGGTCCCTGCCCGCATTAATGGCATTGTAATTATTTTCAAGGGCAAATTCTACCGCTTGATCCAGGGTAAATTTATACGCTTGCTCTTGGCCATTGGCCCAACTAAGCCAAAGCACTAAAAGTATGGTTAGACTATTTCTCATAAAAGTTTGTTTGCGGTTCAATAAGCTGAAGGTCCATTTGTTTTAAAACTGATCCGAATAAATTATTTGATTTAAAATCTCCTTCCCCATTGGGGTGGTGATGCTCCTTAGGTGATATTCCAAAAAGTAGCTCTGTAATCTCCCAAAAGAGAAAAGTTCTTGAGGGAATATTTCAGGGTCCTGTATGCTGCTAATTCCTGCAATATAAATCCGTGACACAAAGGGAATATTGAGGTCTTCCATATAGAGGCCCATTTTTACCCCTCGTTCCAGGTTGTTGATAGTGCATTTCTGCATTAGTGCATGTTGTTTTGCTTTCAACTGACTGGAAATCTTTGGGTAGTATTTCTCTAGCTGGTATTGAGGAGACGATTTTTCATCCTTTAAGTTTACAATCACAAACTTCTTAATGTCGTATAGCTCCTCAATGGGGTTCTTGCCAATAGCACAAATAGCTTCAATACCAACACTTATTTTATGGAATAACTGGTTGGTACATTCTTGAACCAACTTGGTTTTATTCTCGTAATGGTTGTAGATTGTTTTTTTGGAAATGCCTACCTCATTGGCCAAATCGTCCATAGTAACACTCTTAAACCCTAGGTTTAAGAACATCTCCGTGGCCTTATCTAAAATAATTTCCTTCATAAGGGTGCAAAGATACGTTGGAAACTTTAGAAACCAGTAAAGTTTCCAAGGTTTTTCCTGTGTTAGCGAGTAGGGGGTGCGAGATCCTATTAATTCTTTGTGCATACTGCAAGGATTGATGTATTTTTGAAAAAAAATTATCCCTATGCCAAACATTGACCATTATAGATCGGATTTTATAGCGTATTTGGAAAGTAAAGAGCAGAAAAAAGAGCCCGTAAATCTTTACGATCCTATATCCTATATATTGAATCTTGGTGGAAAACGGCTAAGACCCGTGCTAACCCTGATGACCACCGATATTTTTGGAGTCGATTATAAGCAGGCTTTGGATGCTGCATTGGCCATAGAAGTTTTCCATAATTTCTCTTTGGTACACGATGATATCATGGATGCCGCACCGCTGCGAAGGGGAAAACAGACGGTACATGAGAAGTGGGATGTAAACACGGGTATACTTTCTGGGGATGCCATGCTTATTTACAGTTATCAGCTGTTAGAAAGTTATCCTGCAGCCACATTTAAGCAATTGATGCAATTATTCAGTAAAACTGCCTTGGAGGTTTGTGAAGGGCAGCAATACGATGTGGATTTTGAAAATAGGACGGACGTAAGTATTCCGGAGTACCTATTAATGATACAGTATAAAACCGCAGTCTTAGTGGCTGCTGCCATGAAAATGGGCGCTATAATAGCCAATCGGTCCTCACAGGTCCAACAGGATATCTATGATTTTGGAAAAAATTTGGGCATCGCTTTTCAATTGCAGGACGATTATCTGGACGCCTTTGGAGATCCTAAGAGCTTTGGTAAACAGGTGGGCGGGGATATCATGGTGAATAAAAAGACCTATTTGTATTTAAAGGCATTGGAATTGGGAAGCACTACTCAACAACAAGAGTTGGAGCATTTGTTTTCCATAAAACCTGAGAACCCCTCAGAAAAGATTGCTACGGTAAAGGCTTTGTATATAAAAACGGGGGCGGTGGATCAGGCCCTGAAAGAAATTGAGGGGTATACCCAAAAGGCATTCTCCATTTTAGACCAGCTTCCCATAGACGCTTCCAAAAAGGAAATGTTGGCTCAATTTGGTACTTCCCTTATGAAGCGGGAGGTGTAGTAAGTTATTTTTTCTTCATATTAGCTAAGAATTCTATAACATCCCGAAGCTCTCTCTTAGACATAAGCTGGCCCATTGCGGGCATTCCGGAGACCATATTCTGCCTGTTGGTTATTCTAGATTTTGCGATAACCAATGGCTCCGCATCCGAGGTTCTTAAGATAATTTCGTCCTCATTTTCCCGTTCTAGGATTCCCGTTACCACTTGACCTTCTTTTAAGGTAAGGGTTACCGTGCCATAGCCTGGGGCCAAACGGGCACTTGGTAGTATTAGGGACTCTAATAATTGTTGTCTACTTAAAATATTTCCAATAGTATCCATTGGAGGACCTACGGTGCCGCCCTGTCCGTTTATGGAATGGCAGCGAACACATTGCCCGGCAGAATTATTGTTGAAATATTGATACCCTGCCCATCTATTTCCTCCGTTTAGTGTTTCTTTATAAGCATCCAGGCTATTTCCCGAAGATTTAATTTGGCTCAATTGAGCAATTAATTCTTCAGATTCACTGGCTTCTACTGCTTCTATCAAATCTAGAAGTACCCCACTGGAAAGGGTATTGGCGTTGGCCTCTTTAATTAGGGAAGTTAGGATTGCTCCGGTTTTTTCGGTAGGCATTTCTCCCAAAACGCTCAACATTTTTTGCTGTTCGGCAAGCGACCCGCTTTTAAAAATGGGGGATACAATGCTAGGGAGTTTTTCCTTATCTACCTCCAATTGGGTAAGTAGTCCCAAAGCCGCGGTGCGAACCTGCTGATTTGTATCGCGCATCCCAATTTCCATGACTTCTTCAATTTCTTCAAAATTCACATCCCCAAGTGCCAATAGCATTGCGGCTCTTACCGCTGGGGAAGAATGGGTCTGCATGAGTGCTGCCATTTGGGAATGGTAACCATCGATCTTTAGGATTCCAAGGGTTTTGGCCATTGCAACAAGGATATCAGGATTGGAATCGCCCATGAATTCTCGTATATGCTTTTCCAGTTTTTGGCGTACTAGCTTTACGTCCCTTCTTATTTCACCTCTGTACCTGCCATCTACCCTGTCTAATACCGAAGGGGAGGCCCATGTTCCGATTGTTTCCAAGGCTTCACTTCTCAGGGTGGGGGATGCCTTAGAGCTCCTGGCAAAATTGATCAATAGGTCCAGTTCTTTTTCCCCGCCTACCCTAAGGGCGGCATTAATACTTCTGCGCAACAAGGGTTCCGAGGTAAACCGGTCTTCTTTTAAAAGCGAGGCCAATTCTGGAAGGCCATTTTCTATGGACCAATCGTCGTTGATTGCCCTTGCGGCTTCGGTCACTATATACGGGTCTTGGTCTTTTAAAAATAGGGCCACCTTTTCGCTTTGTAGTCTTCGTAAAACCAAAACGGCGGCTAATCGTAAACTGGGATTATCGCTTTGCGTTAAATTGACTATGGGTTGGATTTCCCCGATCCTGGACAAGGCCAGTACCCCGGCATGCCTTAGATATACATCCTCGTCATTATTGGCTTTTAGCATTTTTAATAAGGGATTAATCGCCTCCTTATCTTGGATTCTACCCAAAGCCTGGGCGGCAAAGAACTGTACCCTGGCATTTTTATGCTTAAGCAGGGGGATTAATTTTTTGCTGGACGGCTTGTATTTTAGATCCCCAAGTATTTTGGCAGCTTGTGCTATAATTTCTGTGTCCCCGTCCTGCAATAATGGAAGCAACAAGGCTGCCCTACCCCTTTTATACCTTGCTAATTGGCCTATGCCCCAAATACCATGGATACGCGCCAATTGATTGCTTTTTTGCTGTATGGCATTTTTAAAGCCTATTAAACCATTGTTATCCTTGGCTACTAATGCAAATTGCGCTTTCTGTCTTATCCTCATGTCTGGATAGGACAATAATAGAGTGAGTTTCTCTATGCTTTGACCCTTATAATCCAGGGTCATAAGTCGCGCCGTCTCTTTTCTTTCCATTGCTAGGTCGTTCCTGTCTTCGGTGACATCCAACTTCCATACTCGGCCGTAGTTTTTTGTATCCCAACCATTAATCCAGTCGGCAATATACAAGGCTCCATCGGGCGCAAAGCGAATGCCTGTGGGCAGTATTCCACTGAGGATGCTCTGCTCGGTATTCAGGGCAAAAGAGGCTCCCTTGGGTTTTAGGTCAAAACTCCAGATACGGGACCTGCTGGGGTTCCCCACAAATTCTACCAAGAAAAATTTATTTCGCCATTCCATTCCCAATGCCGTACCGGGATTATAGGCCATTCCTGTGGGACCATTGTGATAGTTCATTATTGGAGGGATAATGTAGGCAGCCTGGTCTTCCCAGCGCGGGAGAAAGAGTTTTTCATCCATCCATACGTTGTATCCATTGTTTTTGGGGTCGGTATATTTACCGTATTGCCAATTGGCCCGCCAGCCTGCATCCGAACCCTCTACAATATATACCAATCGTTCACTTTCCCCACGGTGGTCTCCGTCGTTGTCTGAGCTTATGATATTGCCATATTCATCAAATACAAATTCGTGGGTGTTTCGCAGTCCCCTCGCAAATACCTCAAAGTCGCTCCCATCGGGATTAGATCTTACAATAATCCCCTGGTTGGGGTACTTGTGATTGGTTCCGTCTTTTGTAGTGATATTGGCTCCTATGTCGCCAATCCCCCAGTATATTTTCCCGTCGGGTCCTTCTATGGCGCCAGACATGCCGTGTCCGCCAAACCCAATGTGGATGCCATAGCCATGTGAAATAGAAGTTTTATGATCCATTATTCCGTCCCCGTCCTCATCCGTAAAGCGCCACATATCTGGGGCAATCCCCACAAACATATCGTTTTCTCTCACAAGGAGGGCACCGGCTACATCGGACACCTCCTCATTAAAATCGTATACTATCCTAGTAGCAATATCAGCCCTTCCATTTTTGTTGAGGTCTTCTAGTTTCCAGACTTCATCTTTCTCAACAGTGAGATCGCGCCAATCGTGGATACTGTCCTTATTTAGATCTTTTAACCAAATGTTCTTATCGCTGTTTTCAGTTGCAAAGGTTCGATGTAAAAATTTTCTTCTGTCTTCTACAGATTCCAGTGCTATGGAAGGGGTCATCCAATCCCTAAACCCCCTGATATCGAACTCAGAATTCTTTTGCCTATTGGTCCTAGTTAAATAGATGTTTCCCTTGTTGTCTACAGACATGGCCACCGGGTCTGGTGCTAAGGAATCCGATGCCCAAAGGGAAAGGGTTAGTCCTTCCGCGACTTGTGCAGGTACGTTCTCTTCTATTTCCTTAAATCTGGCCGCTGCGGTGATGGAGTCTTCCTTAATAACTAGCAAGGGCTCCTTGCTAATTTTGGGCGTCTCTTTACAGGAGAAAAGGAGCAGGGTAGTTAAAATGAGTGGAAGGAGGGGGCTATTAAAGAAGATGGTTTTCATGGATCTTGGTTGGTGTTTGGTGTAAGGGCATGCTCTCTTAGGTGTGCTGAGGCATTTTTAAAGGTAGGAATATTGGAATTAGAGTCGAAATCATGTTTGTTAAAATTTAATGATACGACGTATCAAGGCTGAAATAAACTCTCTTTTTGGACAGGCGGCAATTATATGCAGGTCTTCCCTAAAACTGGTTTCCTCATCTAAAAATTTAAATATTTTCTGCGGAGTTTGGTTTTTAAAAAGCTGTTCAAAAATGAGTCGTCCTTTGCTGTTGTCCCTATATAAAATATCTAACAACAAAAGGTCGTAAAACCAAAACCGATTGCGACCGCCAAAGGTATTTAAGGCCTTGCCTTTTTTCAGGAAGGGGATTAATTGCTGTACCTTTTTATAGGAATGCATAAAGGTGTATCCCGAACTGGGTTTTGCCCATCCACCTGCAATTCCAATATGTAGTACATTGGCGCTGTTATAGCTGTTGAAATTGAAACAGCTCATTGGGATGTTCCCACTTTCATGAGCGGTTATTTCATAATCATCGATCCCCAATCCCAAATGGTTTAGGAGGTAGTCCTTAAGACCTTGTTCGTACTCCAAAGTGGATAGTACATCCTTGGAAAAGAGGGTGTATTCTACGAGTGCCTCGGTTGGGGAAATGGGTAGCACGTACATAAATCGGGTATTTCCTTTTTGAGGAATGGAGAAATCCATAAAAGTAGCGCGATCTGGATCAAAAAGGGCGCGCTTCGTTTTTATAAACCATCCCAGGAAATGCTGCTGCAATACCGGATATTTTTTCTGATTCAACAGCTTTTTGTAATCAAAGGCACTGGTAAACACCTTCTCAGCCCGGTAAGCAGTGGTGGCCGTGCGTACTTCTACATAAGAATGGTGGTCCTGCAGGTCCGTTACGGTGTCCCTAATAAGGGAAATGTTAGGGTAGTTTTTTAATCGGTTTAGATAGGTGCTATAGAAATGGTCGCCACGTACCATATGATAGGTATAAGGGGCAATTTGTAGCTGTTCTGAATAGGCTTTGCCCGCAAAAAATATCTGATTATAATTTTTGTGGGTAACCTGGCGGAACGGACTGTTTCCCCTGTCCCAGAAACACCAGGTGCGGTCATTGGCTTCCTTTGCTTCCTTCTCCAGAATTAAAATGGATTTATTGGCAAAAAATGAGTCTTTTCCAAGCGCATCGGCCAGCATTAGTCCGGAAGCACCTGCCCCAATGATTATATAATTGTACGTAGTCATTCAATTAAAAGCTTAAGTGCCCCATAGGGAATACCGGAAGGGGCTTCCAGGTATTCCTGGGAAACCAAAAATACTAAGATCTTAAGGATAAATCATGCTATCTGGCCTCCATGACTGGTTTTCCAAGTTATTCTCTATTGGATGTGGTGAACGAGGTTGGGTAGAGGGGTAGTAAAACCATGGGGAGCGGAGCTTTGTAGGCGCTGTGCCGACTCAAACTTAGCCTTGCCTAAAAATTTGTTTTTATGAATAAAAATGTATTTTTGTGAAAACGATAATTTTATGACTCGTTCTGAAGAGAATTATATTAAGACCATCTTTCATATTGGGAGGCAGGGGCAGGAGGCCGTCTCTACAAACTCCATTGCAGAGCAAATGGAAACCAAACCATCTTCGGTTACGGATATGGTGAAAAAACTTTCGGATAAGAACTTGGTTAATTATAAGCGGTATCAGGGGGTTTCTCTCACGGATTTGGGCACCAAAGTAGCCTTGGGCGTGATTAGAAAACACCGCCTATGGGAGGTTTTTTTGGTGGAAAAGCTCGATTTCTCATGGGATGAGGTGCACGAGGTGGCAGAGCAGTTAGAGCATATAAAAAGTGACAAGCTAATAGATCGCTTGGACCGTTTGCTTAATTATCCAAAATATGATCCGCATGGCGATCCCATTCCCGATAAGGATGGCGGCTTTGAGGAGCGCGATAAGAAATTGCTTAGCGAAGTGGCCGTGGGAGAAGGAGGGGTTTGCGTTGGAGTAAAAGACTCTTCCGCGAGTTTCTTAAAGTTTTTGGATAAGAATAATATTGCTTTGGGGCAGTTTATCCAAGTGTTGGAAATGGAAGAATTTGATGGCTCTTTGGTGATTGGGATTGGGGACTCTACCCGCCAAATTTCCCATCAAATAGCAGCTAACTTATATGTAAAGATCAAGGAATGATAAACATTGGAAAACAAAAAAAGAATAAGGGGTCTCAAGCAATCGGTAGTTTGTTGACGCTTGTCCCTAGGGCGAAGCGCAATGCCCGTCGACTTCAATTAATAGGAACAAGAAATTTTTTGCTGGTCCTATTGGTAGTAGGGTTGGTAGGCTGTAAATCCGATTCTAAAAACAAGGATAACGGAAAGCTTAAGGTGGTGGCCACTACCTCCATTATCACGGATCTCCTAAACCAGATTGGAGGGGATGCTATAGAAGTGCAAGGACTAATGGGGAGTGGGGTAGATCCGCACCTCTACAAGGCCAGTGAAGGGGATGTAAATAAATTGTTTACCGCCGATGTGGTGTTTTACAATGGCTTGCACTTGGAGGGAAAGCTGGTAGGTATTTTTGAGCGAATGGAACAGCAACATAAGAATACCGTTGCTATTACCGATGTCTTGGATAGAAAGGGCTTACTGGCATCCGAAAAATTTGGTTCCAATTACGATCCGCATATTTGGTTTAGCCTAAGCTTTTGGAAACAAATTACCCAGTATACTGCAGAGAAACTTTCCGAGCTAGATCCAGAAAACGCGGCGCTGTTTAAGGAGAACAGCAAAAATTACCTTAAGGAATTGGATGCGCTGGAAGTAGAATTAATGGCTATTATAGAGACCCTGCCCAAGGAAAAGCGTATAGTGGTCACTGCGCACGACGCCTTCAATTATTTTGGAATGGAGTACGGGTTTCAAGTACTTGGACTTCAAGGGTTATCTACAGCCACGGAGGCCGGGGTGCAAGATGTGCAGCGGCTTTCCCAGTTTATCATAGATAATAAAGTGAAATCGATATTTATTGAGACCTCGGTGCCTAGGAGGAATATTGAGGCCTTGCAAGCAGCAGTACTCTCCAAGGGACATAGTGTACGTATTGGCGGTAACTTGTATTCCGACGCCTTAGGGACCAAAGGAACGGTTGAGGGTACCTATATAGGGATGTTTAAGCACAATGTAAATACCATTGTAAATGCCTTAAAGTAGGGATGGTGATTAGCAAAAGGGGATTTTAAGAACTAAAAGCACCTTCCGATGAGCATACACTCCCGCTAACGAATAATACCTAAAAGGAAACATGAACGATAAAATAGCTATAAAAGTAGACGACTTAACGGTAGCTTATAACTTTAAGCCCGTGCTTTGGGATGTGGATCTATCCATTCCCGAAGGGGTACTCATGGCCATTGTAGGGCCCAACGGCGCTGGGAAATCTACCTTAATCAAGGCGATGCTAGATATAGTGAAACCCATAGCAGGGACTATAGAAATCTTTGGGAAGCCGTATAAGAAACAGTATAAAAAAGTAGCTTATGTTCCACAAAAGGGGAGTGTAGATTGGGATTTTCCCACCACTGCCTTAGATGTGGTTTTAATGGGGACTTATGGGAGTCTGGGCTGGATTAAGAGGCCGGGGAAAACCCAAAAGAAACGAGCGCTAGAGGCCTTGGAAAAGGTGGGGATGTTAGAGTTTAGAAGTAGGCAAATTAGTCAGCTTAGCGGAGGGCAACAACAGCGGGTATTCCTTGCCAGGGCCTTGGTGCAAGAAGCCAGTATCTATATTATGGACGAACCTTTCCAGGGGGTAGATGCCACCACAGAAAAAGCTATTGTCAATATTTTAAAAGAATTGAGGAAATCGGGGAAAACGGTGGTAGTGGTTCATCACGATCTACAAACCGTACCCGAATACTTTGACTGGGTGACCTTCTTAAATGTCAAGAAAATTGCGACAGGTTCGGTCAAGGATATTTTTAACGATGACAACCTCACCAAAACCTACGGGATTAATTATAAAGTGAGTGTATTACAATAACAACTTATGTCCGTACAGGAATATTTTTCATTAGTAGTTACCGATTATACCCTGCGTACCATTACGCTAGGGACGGCTATTTTGGGCATTGTCTGTGGTATGCTGGGAAGCTTTGCAGTGCTTAGAAAACAAAGTCTCTTGGGCGATGCCATTTCCCATGCCGCCCTCCCGGGCATTGTAATCGCCTTTTTGATCACGGGAGCAAAAAATAGCAATATGCTTTTGATCGGTGCCTTGGTAAGCGGTTTGGTCGGCACTTTTTGGATCAGTGGTATCGTGAAAAAAACACACTTAAAATCTGACACCGCCCTTGGATTGATCCTATCCCTATTCTTTGGCTTTGGTATGCTGTTATTGACCTTTGTGCAAAAAATGCCCAATGCACAGCAAGCGGGATTGGATAAGTATCTCTTTGGTCAGGCCGCCACTCTGGTAGAGAGCGATGTGTGGCTTATGGCGATCGTTATGGGAGTTTCCCTGTTGGTGTTACTCCTGTTTTGGAAAGAATTTAAGGTGCAGCATTTTGATCCGGATTACAGTAAATCTTTGGGTTTTAATACCCGTTTTCTAGATGTGATAATGACCACGCTTATTGTACTGGCCATTGTGATAGGCTTGCAAACAGTAGGGGTGGTGTTAATGAGCGCCATGTTGCTTGCACCCGCTGCAGCAGCTAGGCAATGGACCAATAACCTGGGAATCATGATTTTTTTGGCGGCAGTTTTTGGCGCCTTATCCGGAATTTTTGGTACGGCCATCAGTGCCACTTCCAACAACCTTTCTACCGGGCCCTTAATTGTTTTGGTAGCGGCGGTCTTTGTGGTAATCTCCTTTGTATTCTCCCCAGGGAGGGGGCTGTTATTTCGGGAGATTAGGCATTGGAAGAATAGGAATGACCTTCAGTTGCATAAGACGCTCCATTTTATGTATGAAATAGCCAAGACCCATGAGGATATTTCACATCCCCACAAGGTGAAAATCCTTAACAATTTTCAAGGATATACCAGGAACTCTTTAAAAAACTTGGAAGATAGGGAGTATATCACCGTAGATGGTGCCATGTGGTCCTTAACCCAAAAGGGGTACAACAAGGCCATGAATTTGTATAACCAGCAAGAGAACTCCTATGACTAGTGCGCAAATAGAAATACAATTAATCGCCTGCATTGTGGCCGTAGCCTGTGCTATTCCGGGTACCTTCTTGGTGCTCCGTAGGATGGCCATGATCAGTGATGCTATTAGCCATTCTATTTTACCGGGTATCGTAGTAGGGTTTTTCCTTACCGAGGATCTAAACTCCCCATGGCTAATTCTCTTGGCCGCTTTTAGTGGGATCATTACCGTGGTGCTGGTAGAATATATACAAAAGACCGGTTTGGTAAAGGAAGACACCGCCATAGGTTTGGTGTTCCCTTCCATGTTCAGTATTGGGGTGATATTGATTGCTAAAAATGCGGGGGATGTACATTTGGATGTGGATGCCGTATTGTTGGGAGAGTTGGCCTTTGCTCCATTTGATCGGCTAATCATCAATGGAATGGATGTGGGACCAAAATCGCTTTGGGTGATTGGAACTATTTTGCTGTTGACCCTCACGCTGCTCATTACTTTCTTTAAGGAGTTGAAAATTAGCACCTTTGATACGCAATTGGCAGCAACCTTAGGGTTTTCCCCTGTGATTATTCATTATGGGTTAATGACCGTAGCTTCGGTTACCACCGTCGGGGCTTTTGATGCCGTAGGGGCCATATTGGTGGTGGCCCTTATGATTGCGCCACCGGCTATGGCCTACCTCCTCACCAATGACCTCAAGAAAATGCTAATATTATCGGCTTTGTTTGGTATTGTAGGGGCGCTACTAGGGTATTGGGTGGCCCATTGGTTAGACGCTTCTATCGCGGGCTCTATAACCACCGTGTTGGGCATCTTGTTCTTTTTAATCTATCTCATGGCGCCCAATAGTGGACTAATTTCAGTATTGTACAGGCAAAGACGACAAAAAGTGGAAGTGCATTTGCTTACCTTCCTTTTGCATCTTCAGAACCATACAGAAAAGTCCGAACGGCATATCAATCACCTTTATGAACACATCAATTGGCACAAGGTGAAGGCACAGTCTGTATTAGATTTGGCGCTAAAGAACAATATGATCACGATAGAGGATAGCATTATTTCTTTAACGGAGAAGGGCGAAACCTTTACCTCCGAGGCCATTAACTATATTATTACCAATAAAAGTGCCGCCATAGAGGAGATGAAGGACAGATTCTTTTTGTTTAGGGGCTAATGGTTTTTTTATAACAGAATTACCAGTTATTTTTGGTTGCATATTGTAAGGGGGATATTGCCCAATCATTACTAAATTAACCTAATAACTATAACTTCATGTCTTTTAGATTTCTGTTATTTCTATTGATTCCGATCCTGAGTTTTGGACAGTCACAGGAAAAAGTATTTTCTTATTTGGATGTTTTTGATTTGGAATACGTTTCGGATCCCCAAATTTCCCCGCAAGGAGATTGGATCGTTTATCGTAGAATGGGTTTTGATATTATGGAGGATAAGGCCGTGGGCAACCTATGGATGGTGAAGCCCGATGGGTCCCAACATCAAAAGATAACCTCTAGGGAAGTGAACGAATCTAGTCCGGTCTGGTCGCCCAAAGGTGATAGATTGGCCTTTATCAGTGCTACAGAGGAAGGATCCGAAATTTATATGTATTGGACGGGTAGTGGAAAGCTTGCCAAGATTTCTCAGCTTCCATTTAGTCCTTCTTCCCTCACTTGGTCTCCCCAGGGAGATCAGTTGGCATTTTCCATGCATGTGGATAAGCCCGCACCGGTAGCTGCAAAAATTCCAAAGAAGCCCAAGGGGGCCAAATGGGCTGCAGCGCCAAGAATAACAGACAGATTGTATCACGAACGCGATGGCAGGGGGTATATAGATCCAGGATTTAACCACATTTTTCTAATTCCGGCAGATGGGGGCGCCGTAAGGCAGCTTACCAGTGGAGATTATCATCATAGTGGGCCCCTTTCCTGGTCCTTGGATGGTCAAAAAATATATTTTTCCGGGAATAGGAACCAAGATTGGGAATACGATTTTAGAAATAGTGAAGTCTATTCGGTGGCCGTAGATAGCGGTAGCATTACACAGCTTACGGATAAGCCTGGACCAGATAACAATCCAGTAGTTTCACCCAATGGCAAATATATTGCCTATGTGGGCTATGAAGATAAGGTGCAGGCCTATCAGGTGACCCGTTTGTATCTTATGGATACCGATGGGAAGAACCAGCGGGAAATTGCCATGGAACTAGATAGGGATGTGAACAATATTGTCTGGGATGCAAAAAGTAGGGGGCTGTACTTTGCTTATGATGACAAAGGGAATTCTAAGATTGGCTATGTTTCCCTCAACGGTAAATTTTCCAAACTGGCCGATAATATGGGCGGCACTACTTTGGGAAGGCCCTATGCCAGTGGCTCATTCAGTGTTTCCACAAAAGGGGATATCGCCTACACCCAATCTACCCCCTATTACCCTTCAGAACTGGCGGTAGTAGATGCCAGGTCTAGGCAGACCAATAAAATTACCGATCTAAACAAAGCACTATTTAGTTATAGGACTTTGGGTAAGGTAGAGGAGGTTTGGTATACTTCTTCCGTAGACCAAAGAGAACTTCAGGGATGGATAGTGTATCCCCCCAATTATGAGAAGGGAAAAAAATATCCCTTCTTGGTAGAAAACCACGGTGGACCCATTTTAAACTACGGGGATCGCTTTAGTGCGGAAGTCCAGCTCTATGCGGCGGCCGGCTATGTGGTGTTTTATCCTAATCCACGGGGAAGTACCAGTTACGGCGAAGAATTTGGAAACCTATTATACCACAACTATCCAGGAGAAGATTATAACGACGTGATGGATGGGGTAGATCATTGTATAAAAATGGGAGTGGCCCATGAAGATCAATTATTCGTTACTGGTGGAAGTGCAGGAGGGATCATGTCTGCTTGGATGATTGGGAAAAACAATAGATTTAAAGCAGCCGCGGTGATTAAGCCAGTAATGAATTGGATAAGTAAAACCTTGGTGGCCGATAATTACTTTCGCTATGCACATTCCAGATTGCCGGGACAGCCTTGGGAGAATTTTGAGGACTATTGGCGTTTTTCACCTATTTCCTTAGTGGGCAATATTGAGACCCCCACGATGGTAATGGTGGGTATGAACGATTTAAGGACTCCGCCTAGTGAGGCCAAGCAATTATACCATGCGTTAAAACTGCGAAAAATAGAGACGGTATTGATAGAAGTGCCCGAAGCCGCTCACGGAATTGCCAGTAGGCCCAGCAATTTAATCACTAAGGTGGCCAATATTTTGGCTTGGTTCGATAAGTATAGGGACTCAACAGAATAAAAACTTTATGGCGCAGACTAAGAAAAGATCCTGGCTATTAAATCTACTGATTGTGGTGACCCTTATTGGGGTGGGTTTTGCTTTTACGGCACATTATAAAAACTGGACTAAAATAAAGGAGGATTCCTTTCGTATTTTTTCCGGGATTTATTGGCTCGAAATTCCCTTTTCGGAGATAGATAGCATTCAGATGGTAGATAAGATCCCCAGTATGGAACGGATTCATGGGTTTTCGGTCAACGAAGTTGAGAAGGGAGTCTTCCTATCAGATAGCCTCGGGACTAATAGGGTGCATGTGTTTGTGGATAAACTATCTCATTCCAAGATACGGGTGGTCTATAAAGATTCATTAAAAGTGTTCATGAATTTTACTGACAGCACGGCCACCAAATCCCTCCATGATTATTTATGGACAAAAATTAATACGGAAAAGAGTAAGTAGCTGATACTTAGGGATTATATTTACACCGTAATTTAGAAAACAGTTTAATTATGGGGAAGTTCATCTTGATTGTCTTGCTGATACCAATGCTGGGGATGTCTCAAATAGATCTTTCCGTTGAGGTGAAGGGAGTTGCCTCGGGTAAGGGGAAGATTAGCGTAGCGCTCTATACAGAAGCCGAGGATTTTTTAAAGTTCGATAGGGTTTTTAGGGCCAGTAGCGTATCGGCCAAGGAAGATACCACTACCGTGGTAATTAACGATCTGCCTAGTGGAAATTATGCGGTGGCGGTATTTCACGATGAAAATAGTAATGATGAATTGGATCTGAATTGGTTGGGTATCCCTAGGGAAAAGGTGGCTTTTTCCAATACAAAAATGAAACTCTTTGGTCCGCCCGCATTTAAAGACTGCGTGTTTAACGTCCCAAGAGATATGATTATTGAGGTATCGTTTAAGTAAGGTATATTGTTAAGTAATAATTTATGGTATTAGTAGCACAGTTTATAGGAGCCTTGTACGGTATGTTGGCCATTATCTTCGGCGCCTTTGGGGCACATGCCTTAAAAAAAAGGCTTACGGTAGAGCAACTGGCCAGCTTTGAGACGGGGGTAAGATACCAATTGTACCATGCCATTCTCCTGGTAGTGTTAGGGTTTAACCTCAATTTGGAAACCGCTTTGGAAAAAAATATGGTCTATTGCTTTATCCTTGGGGTCTTCTTGTTTTCTTTCAGTATTTATGGACTGGTCCTAGGGGCTGCTAAAGGACTAAATGTGCGGTTTTTGGGTCCTGTAACCCCCATAGGCGGACTCCTGTTGGTTATAGGCTGGGGCTTGCTGCTCTACTCCTTTGTTAAAGAATGGGTTTAGGAGGTTGCACAAGCGGTACTTATAAAACAAACCGGTAGGTAGCTTTTAACAAAAAGATGTTTTTTGGCTTTTCACCATTGAATAGTTGATCTTTTAGGTTGTTAAAAAGTGGGCTTTGTGGATCTCCAAAGCGCGATACGTCCTGGGACCATACAAAAAAGAGCTCCGAACCGGGAATATATTCCCACCGGAATACCAGATTGGATCGGAACTGTATTACCGAGAAATTGGGATTGTTAAAGGTAAAATCCGTGTTGCCATCTAGGTTAGAATCCACTCCATACACCTCATTTTCAAAACTTATTTGATTGTTTTGATAAGACGATATTCTGTTGTTAAAAGATTTAGCCAAGGGGTCTATTACTTCTTTAAATTCCGAATAACGGCCGTTAGATATAAAGGGTTGCCCCCAATATTGAAGGGACAGGTTGGGATTAATGGTATAGTTTAATCGAAGGGACATACTTAGGGTCTTCTGTTCTACAGTACCGTTTAGATAGGTGGTGCCAGCGTCTGTTGGTATATTGCTTATGTATTGCAGTTTGTTGTTAAACGTACGATATTCTGGAAAAGCTGAAATACGCAGGGCATTCAATGGTTGATAGCTAAATCCAAACTCTAGCCCATAGTAGTTTCTGCTGTTATCCAAGGCCTTGCCCCCATTGTGAAATAAGGAAAGCTGAACTTTCTTTCGTCCATCGGATTCTATCCCATTAGAAAAGCTAATTTCCGGGGAAAGTCGCAACCTTGGTCCGCCCCTCAAGGCGAAATTGGAGAACTGTATCGGTTCGTAGTTGAAGCCTATGTTGGTGAACCAATTGTTCTTCCAGTGCTGCCAACTATTGGTGTTGAACTGCAGGAGGTTGTGATTGCCTGCAAAATCCCACACACTCCAATGGTTATAGTTTATTCCTATTTTCCGAAAGGTGTTGTCTGGTTTAAGAGATCTATAGCCAATCCAATTATAATGTCGAAGGTCGTCTGCCTGGCGTTGAAAGCCTACATCGTTCAGTTCCAGTTCCGGGGATCGCCAGGTAAACCCCGTCTCAAATATCCAATGACCATCCCCGGCCTTCCCTAATTTTAGATTGCCTCCAGTACCGCTCAAGGAAGTTTTGGTAGGATCTAGGGAAATATGGTCTGCATCCACTCTTTGGAACAAGTGGGTGATGGATTTTTGTGTCTGTATAATAGCGGTGGTATCTCCCCGGACGTGGCTCCAAATAATATCCCCTGCAAGGTACCAAGAGCGCTGCTTCCATTGATGTTTAAAATCGAACCCTCCGGTGTAGGCAGACCTATGTAAGAAGTTAATGGGATTGCCTAGGGTTTCCCTATTGGTAGCAGTAAATATTCCTCCTATATAACTGTTGTTATCATTAAAATCCTTTTGTAAGCGCCCAATAAAATAATTGGTCAGTGGCTCTACTATCTCCTTTCTTCGTTCGCCATGGTTATCTATGGTAGCGTGCTTTCTTGCGGTGGTGCTTTGTAGAACTCCGATAGACCAGCCGTCCTTAGTTTTTCCGCTGAATTTTGCTGCTCCTAAGATGGGAGTATTATCAGGTTGGTCTACAAATTCGCCCGCCTCGGTTTGTGGAAAACCCTGCGGACTCCGCCCTATTCTACGGGAGTAAAAAACGTTGTCAAATCCAAAGGTATTCCCTGCTTGCGAGGGGGACACCCGATAATCAAAGATATTTTTATTTTCTATAAAGAAGGGGCGTTTTTCTTCAAAGAAGATCTGAAATCCATCCAGTGCAATAGCAGATGGATCGGCCTCTACCTGGCCAAAGTCGGGGTTAATGGTGAGGTCCAAGGTAAGGTCATTGGTGACCCCTATTTTAGCATCCAGGCCAACGGTAAAACGTTCGTCCTGCCCAGTAAGAAAGGGGTTGCCCGCTTCTGGTTCATAATTTTCCAGTTTGGTAATAGCATAGGGTTGAATTTCCAATTGTTTTTGAGGTTCCAGGTTTTTGAGGCCTTGCAAGAGGCCAAATTCACTTACAAATCCGGGGCTGTCCTGTGGTAGGCGTTGCCAAACGGATCGCTCCTCCTCCCTAAAGAGGCGGCGCATTACTTGTAAGCCCCAGGTTTGATCCTGTAATTTTCCAAATTTAAGCTGGGAAAGGGGTATTTTCATCTCTGCAGTCCAGCCTTCAGAATCAATCTGCGTTTTGGTATACCAGATAGGATTCCAGCTGGGATCCTCATTTTCCCCGTTGTTGGAGTTAAATAAATCGGCCTTTACACCTGCTGCGGTGACCAGAAAACCAAAGGCGGTGCGTTTATCAAAATAACTATCGATAAAAATAGCGATCCAATCCCCTTCAAAACCATCCCGCCTGGAAAGACGTTTTTCTATCTTATCGGGTTCACTGTCGTAACAGCGGATACCTACATATAAAAAGTTTTTGTCGTACAATATTTTAAATTGGGTCTGATGGTCCGGGGCCGTGTTTTCATTGGGCCTTTGCTCTACAAAGTTTCCTTCCCATGGTACTAGGGACCAAGTGCTTTCCTCTAAACTGCCATCAATATCAGGTGGAGGCATGTCCTGAATAAATTGGGTGGTATAGGTCTTTTTGGAGAGTATTTCCTTGGTGTCCTGGGCGTAGCAGATGACTTGGGTCAATAGCACGGCTAAAGAGGTTAAATAACAGGTTCCCATGGAAATCGTTTTAGGTGGTTGATTAAAAGACGACCAATACTTTTTGTCGTTACACCAAAATCACGAATTTAAGATATCTTTAACACAGTATGGTGTTGAGCCTTAGGCTTATAAGTTGGTTTAGTTAGGACTGTAGACTTTGGAGTTTTCCCAATCTTTAGATAGGAGAAAGGGAGGCTTATAAAGGGAATGGGAGGGTGAGAGGTTGGAAAACGGGACTAATGACAGCCGCAATCCCCTTCCCCGCATCCTTTGGAACTATTTTTTTTACGAGCAAATAGGGAGCGGGGCAATAGAAATTTCTTAACCAAATAACCTACTGCTATGGCAACCGTGATATAAACTAATATGTCTTGAACAGTACTCATTACTAGTACGCTTTTAATTTTCTAACCCATCCCAAGGCAAATTATAGCGCCAGGGGAGCAAAGGTTTATTACTTCAATACTGCCTATTGTAAAATTTTCATGTAGAGCATTGCATATCCTTTTGTACCGGATGCTGCAAAAAGAACGCACCCATTATTTTAAAATTTGATAGGCTATTAAGGCTACAATATAGGCAAATAGGCTCATAAAAACCAGCTGTGCCGTGGGCCATTTCCAGGAATTGGTCTCTCTTTTTACGATGGCCAGGGTGCTCATACACTGCATAGCAAATGCATAAAACAGCAAGATGGAAATTCCAGAAGCCAAATTAAATAAGGGTTTCTTGGTATCGGGATCTATTTCTGCAGACATCCTATTTTTAATGGTGTCTTCCTCATCGCTTCCCACGCTGTAAATGGTGGCCAAGGTGCCTACAAAGACTTCCCGCGCTGCAAAGGAGGTTAGGACGGCAATCCCAATTTTCCAATCGTAGCCCAAGGGATGTACAAGGGGAGCTATGGCCTTGCCGGCAAGACCCATATAGGAGTTTTCCAATTTATAACTGGCAACCTCTTGGTTTTTGGCCTTTTGTCTTAGTTCGGTCGCCTTAGTCCTTAGGGAGTCGGTCAGGGCCTGCTTATCCAATTCATATCCCTGTAGTGCCATGCTGTCCTGTAGGCTTTCTTGGTAGGCCGCTAAACTGCTCTCTATATTTTTAAGGTTGAATTCGGTAAAGCCTTCCTTTTCTATTTTCTGTTCTACAATTTCCTCGGCATTGTAAAAATCATCGGAATAGCCATTAGAGCCTAAAAACCATAGAATAATGGAGATGGCAAGGATAATTTTTCCGGCTCCTAATACAAAGCTCTTTGTTTTTTCTAGGACGGTATAGCCAACATTTTTTAGCAGTGGAAGCTTATAGTTGGGCATTTCCATCACAAAAAAAGTTTTGGTCTTTATTTTCATGATCTTATTGAGAATCATGGCCGAAAAGATGGCGGCTCCAAAACCAAGTAGATAAAGGAGCATTAGGGTAAGCGCTTGGTAGCTTAGGCCTAGGAACCTTCCATCTGGAATTACGAGGGCAATAATAATAAGGTAAACCGGCAAACGTGCAGAACAGGTGGTAAACGGGGTCACTAAAATGGTGATGAGCCGTTCTTTCCAATTCTCTATGGTCCGGGTGGCCATAATTGCGGGGATGGCACAGGCGGTCCCAGAAATAAGGGGTACTACACTTTTACCGCTGAGGCCAAAGGGGCGCATTAGTCGGTCCATTAAAAAGACCACCCTGCTCATATAGCCCGACTCTTCCAGCAGAGCGATAAAAAGGAATAGAAAGGCAATTTGCGGAATAAAAATAACCACGCCACCTATTCCTGCAAGAATCCCTTCAGCAATTAGATCTGTGAAAACCCCTGGGGGTAGGGTGTCTTTTACCCATTCACTGCCCGTGGCAAAAAGCTCGTCAATAAAATCCATTGGATAACTACTCCAATCGTAGATAGCCTGAAATATGGCAAGTAGGATCAGGAAAAATATGAGGTACCCAAAAATTTTGTGGGTCAGTATTTTATCGGCCGTAGCCCGTAACCCCTTGGCTGCATTTAAATCTACCTTATAAGCTTGTTTTAGAATGCCATTTATAAATTGATACCTAAGGATGGTTTCCTTTTGCTGTAATCTTTTAAGCTCGGACTTCGATTTTGTTTTAAAGGAAGCGGGAATAGAGATCGGATTTTTCTCTATGGGCATAAAGTTAACATCCTGGGTAATCACCAACCACAATTTATAGAGGTCTTCATTGGGAAAGGTGGCCTTGAGGGTGTTAAAATACTCCGGGGCAATCACCGTAGTATCTACGTTGGGGGAGGAAGAGAGCGACTTGTAATTGGCTATCAATTCCTTTAAGCGATCTATTCCGGTCCCTTTTCGGGTGCTCACCAAAGCTATTTTGGTGTCTAGCTTCTCCTCCAATAAGTCAATATCCAAGGAAATTCCCTTTCGGTTCATCCTATCGGCCATATTGATTACAAGGATCACCGGGATTTTTAAATCCTTGATTTGAGTGAACAGCAGCAAATTACGCTTTAGGTTCTCTACATCACTAATTACAACGGCCACATCGGGGTAGTCCTTGTCGTTTTTGTTGAGCAACAACTCTACCACCACACTCTCGTCCAAAGAAGTGGTATTAAGGCTATAGGTGCCAGGGAGATCCAGAATATGGGCCTTTACGCCCCTTGGCAATTTACAGATGCCCTCTTTCTTCTCTACGGTAATCCCGGGATAATTCCCTACCTTTTGTTTAAGCCCGGTAAGTTGATTAAATACCGAGGTTTTACCAGTATTGGGGTTTCCAATAAGCGCTACCTTAATCTGTTTGCTCATAGAGGAGAGTCTTCAATAATTTCCAATTCTATTAAACTGGCCACGGAGCGTCTTATGGCGATATGGGTGCCGTTGCAATTAATATAGATAGGGTCTTTTAGGGGAGCTACCTGTACCAAGGTAATTTCATTACCAGGTAGGCATCCCATTTCCATGAGTTTTACGGGGAGCACCCCATCTGCAAACTCCTTGATAATGCCTCGCTGTCCGCGCTTTAATTGTGCTACTGTGGTGGCCAAATCTTATTTAGATTGATTTTAATTAAGCACAAAAGTAGTTTAAAAAAATTAAAATTTTGTTGGGTAGATCAACAAATACAGCTAAGTGTGGGTATTTGTTATTCCGTTGCCACGCCCGCTAGGCAATTGGAGGGGCAGGATACTAGGATAAAAAGGGGTAGGGCCAA
This sequence comes from Arenibacter lacus, assembly GCF_008711145.1. Lineage (NCBI taxonomy): Bacteria > Pseudomonadati > Bacteroidota > Flavobacteriia > Flavobacteriales > Flavobacteriaceae > Arenibacter > Arenibacter lacus. The sequence continues at coordinate 1,380 of NZ_VVIN01000049.1, read as the reverse complement.
GGGAGATGTTCTAAACCTTGGCCAATTGCGTTTACAAGAAATCAGGGTTTATTCTTCTTCCTCGTTATAGACCGCCTTCAGGATTTCCAGATCGCTCATTAATTTCTCCATATCCTCGGAATTGGTGCCATCATAGAACCCTCTAATGCGTTTAAGCTTGTCTACCAGAATAAAGTTTTCTGTATGGATCATATCAAAAGGACCTCCGTCGCCATCGGTTTTTACTGCTAAGTACGACCTTCGGGCCAGTTCATAGATCTGTTTTTTGTCGCCCGTTACCAAATTCCACTTATGGTCTAACACCCCTTCCTCCAAGGCATATTTTTTTAGCTGGGGAACGGAATCGATGTCCGGGGTAACCGAGTGGGATAGTAGCATCACCTCGTCATCATCTTTGATTAGGCTTTGGATATGGGCCATGTTTTTGGTCATGATGGGGCAAATGGTAGGGCAGGTGGTAAAGAAAAAATCGGCTATATAAATTTTATCCTCATAATCTTTTTGGGTTATGGTGTCCCCATTTTGATTGATCAGGGAAAAATCGGCTATGGTATGGTATTTTTTAATATGCTGCATAGTGCTATCCACCAATTCAACATTTACCATGGACGGCTGGTAGACCGGTAGTATTTTTTTGGGTTCCACGGCATCCATAAACAAGTAGATGATGACGGAGGAAACAATCAGAAGGGTGAAAAAAACGTATTTTAATTTGCTTAGAAATTTGAGCATTTTTTTTGGGGTAAAGATAGCCCAGCGGGGGGTATTTTTCAAGGCATGTTCGGCAGATTCGTGCCAAATGTTTCTTAAAACGGATTGGGTGCGAATAGTTTCTTTTTTTAAGAACTGTTAAAAATGTACTTTTGTTCGGTTTTAAGATTAAAGTTAAGTCAATGACAGTAGCAATTCAAATAATACAATTTGTACTGATTATCTCCATATTGGTGATTCTCCATGAGCTGGGCCACTATTTGCCGGCCAAATATTTCAAGACCAAGGTGGAGAAATTCTATTTGTTCTTTGATGTGAAGTTCTCCCTTTTCAAGAAAAAAATTGGGGAAACCGAATACGGAATAGGGTGGTTGCCCTTGGGCGGTTATGTGAAGATTGCCGGGATGATAGACGAGAGCATGGATACCGAGCAGATGAAGCAGGAGCCCCAGCCTTGGGAATTCAGGAGCAAGCCGGCATGGCAGCGACTCATTATTATGACCGGGGGGGTAATCGTAAACTTCCTATTGGCCTGGGTAATTTATACGATGTTGTTGTTTAACAATGGAGACACCTATATTCCATCCGATAATTTAAAGTATGGGATTCTGGTTGATTCCGTTGGGGAGCAATTGGGCTTGCGTACCGGGGATCAGATATTAAAGGTAG
>NZ_VVIN01000048.1:0-28955 GCF_008711145.1 Arenibacter lacus | reverse complement strand
TGAAATGAGCAGTCTTGGCGGACGGATAAAAAATTATGTATTGCCCACTCTTTTAGAAGCGGTGACCTTGGTCTTAATTGCCGTCCTAGCACAAGTAATGCTAGATCCCTCCCCAAGCTTAATTGCCTGTCTTTTACTATTTGCCATGGGGGTTCAGAACTCTTTTGTTACTAAAATATCCGATGCTGTGGTGCGTACCACCCATTTAACCGGACTCTTTACAGATTTAGGGATAGAATTATCCTATTTATTATTCCCTAAAAAGCATTTAAACAAAAAACAGTTATGGACCACCATTAAATTAAGACTCTATATCATCAGTTTTTTCTTTTTAGGAGGTATTATTGGGGGCTTTCTATATACTTTGATACACTTTAATGTTCTCATGGTGGCCGCTGCCCTACTTATTTTTGGTCTCTTGTACAGTAGAATAAAATACCAAGCCCTCTTAGTCCGTAGACGGTATCAAAAAAAATCCATTGAAGCCTGATGGGGAATTCACATTTAATCCCTTCTATAAAAGGTTTTATGTAGCTTTATCAAAAAAATAATCCGTTCTAAATAAATAATAGAAACACTATGATTAAAACTTTAAAACACTCACTTTTTCTCACATTGCTTTTGGGGGTTGTAGGCCTAGTAAATGCCCAAAGCATAGAGGGCTCTACCACTACCAAGACCCTCCCTATAATTGAAAATGGAGAGGCCCAAATTGTCCCGGAATTTAAAGATGCTAGCAAATGGATTAGGCATGACCTCTGGGTAGAAACCGATTTTGATACGGATGGTGATGGAAAGAAAGATAGGATGCACGTAGCTGTCACAAGACCTTACCAGACCGACACAGAAAATTTAAAACTACCGGTTATTTACATCACCAGCCCTTATTTTGCAGGGGTTGCTCCTTTTACAGAAGGAAGCTTCTGGAATGTTAAGCACGAACTGGGACAGCCAGGTCCCCCAAGGATACACCCAGAAGTAGTCCGCAAGGGAGAAAGACCTATTATCTCCAATTCCCATATAAACACCTGGGTACCCAGAGGGTTTATCGTAGTACACTCCTCCTCCCCGGGAACGGGTCTTTCCCAAGGTGCTCCTACCGTAGGTGGCGAGAACGAATCCTTGGCCCCTAAAGCGGTAATAGATTGGTTATGCGGACGTGCCAAGGGGTTTACGGAACCCTATGGAAAGAAACGCGTAAAAGCCTATTGGTCTACTGGAAAAGTAGGGATGACCGGAACCAGTTACAACGGCACCCTTCCGCTAGCTGCGGCCACCACAGGAGTTAAAGGGTTAAAAGCCATTATTCCAATTGCACCCAACACCTCCTACTACCACTATTATAGGTCTAACGGCCTGGTACGATCACCAGGAGGCTATTTAGGGGAAGACATCGACGTGCTGTATGATTATATCCATAGTGGCGATGAAAGCAAGAGAGCGCATAACAATGCCACAGTACGAGACACCGAGATGAAAAACGGAATGGATCGTATTACCGGAGATTACAACGACTTTTGGGCGGGTAGGGATTACTTAAATAAGATGGAACCTATGAAAGCAGCCCTGCTGATGGCACACGGATTTAACGATTGGAATGTGATGCCAGACCACAGTTATAGGATATTTAAGGCTGCCAAAGAAAAGGGATTGCCGGTACAAATCTATTACCATCAAGAAGGCCACGGTGGAGAACCTCCATTATCTATGATGAATAGATGGTTTACCAGGTATTTGCACGGAGTAGAGAATGGGGTAGAAAATGACCCCGAGGCGTGGATCGTTAGAGAGGATGCCCCTAGGGATCAACCTACTCCCTACCCCCAATATCCACACCCCGAAGCGGAAGCTGTATCTCTATATTTGACAAAAGGCGCCCCGGAAGTCGGGGGACTAACCCTTAACAAGAAAACTGGGGAAGGAAAAGAAAAATTAATTGACAATTATTCTTTTTCTGGGGCAGTACTTGCACAAGCAGAATACACAGATCACAGACTCTTATATCTAAGCCCTAAACTAACCCAGGACCTACATATTTCTGGAATACCAAAAGTTACAGTTACCCTAGCAAGTAGCAAGCCTGCGGCCAATCTTTCCGTTTGGTTGGTTTCCCTTCCATGGAACACTTCCAAAAAGGCAAAGATAACCGACAATATTATTACCCGCGGCTGGGCAGATCCACAAAACCACAGTTCATTAACAAATGGGGAACCTTTAGAGCCCGGCATCTTTTATGAGGTTTCGTTTGATTTAATGCCAGATGATCAAATAATACCTAAAGGCCAACAACTAGGTCTCCTCATTTTCTCTAGCGACAGGGAATTTACGCTATGGCCAGAACCTGGCACCGAATTGACGATAGATTTAGACAAAACCCATTTAGAGGTTCCTATTGTGGGAGGTACGGAAAGCTTTAAGAAAGCGACTAAATAAGTTTATAGCTTTAAGGGCACTCTTGCGCTGTGATACCCCAAATAATAAAATCTCCTTTGCCAATCCAGGCAAAGGAGATTTTTTATTTAGGAGCAACCCCATAATTTGTATAGACTTATTTGCTTAGATACATCTTTCGCCTCGCATACAAGTTATAGAATTGATCGTCTTTTAAATTATCGATAAACAAAATACTCTCGCCGGTACTCTTCATTTCCGGACCTAAGTTTTTGTTTACATTCGGGAACTTTTCAAAGGAGAATACGGGTTGTTTAATAGCAAACCCTTCCAAAGATGGGTTGAAATTAAAGTCCTTCACCTTTTTTTCGCCCAACATTACCTTGGTAGCATAGTTAACATAGGGTTCCTTATAAGCTTTTGCTATAAAGGGAACTGTTCTAGATGCTCTAGGGTTGGCTTCAATGATATATACAATATCATCCTTAATTGCGAACTGAATATTGATTAATCCCACTGTATTTAAGGCAAGGGCAATTTTCTTAGTGTGATCTTTAATTTGCTGCATCACAAATTCCCCAAGATTAAATGGTGGAAGAATTCCATGGGAGTCGCCCGAGTGGATTCCGCAAGGCTCTATATGTTCCATAATTCCGATGATATACACATCTTCCCCATCACAAATAGCATCTGCCTCTGCCTCAATAGCACCGTCTAAATAATGATCTAGCAACAACTTATTGTTTGGAATCTTTCTCAACAAATCAACCACATGCTCTTCCAGTTCATCTTTATTGATTACAATCTTCATTCCTTGTCCGCCTAACACATAAGAAGGACGTACCAAAAGTGGGAAATCTAGCTCATCGGCAAGTTGCAATGCTTCGTCTGCGGTTTCGGCTACTCCAAACTGTGGGTAAGGAATATTGTTTTGCTCCAAAAGTGTGGAGAAACTACCTCTATCCTCAGCCAAATCCAGGGATTTAAAACTAGTACCTATGATTTTTATCCCATATTTATCTAGCTTCTCGGCAAGTTTAAGTGCGGTTTGCCCACCTAGCTGTACAATAACCCCTTCTGGCTTTTCGTGCCTGATAATATCATAGATATGCTCCCAGAAAACTGGCTCAAAGTAAAGCTTGTCTGAAATATCAAAGTCTGTAGAAACCGTTTCAGGATTACAGTTAATCATTACGGTCTCATAGCCACATTCTGATGCGGCCAACACTCCATGTACACAGCAGTAATCAAATTCTATTCCTTGTCCTATCCTATTGGGTCCGGATCCAAGAACTACAATTTTCTTCTTATCACTAACCACACTATCATTCTGCACATAGGTAGTACCGTCCGGTCTTTCTATTTCCGCTTCAAAAGTGGAGTAATAATATGGGGTCATCGCCTCAAATTCTGCAGCACAGGTATCTACCAACTTATAAACCCTATTTATATTGAGGTTTACCCTTTTGTTGTACACTTCACTTTCGTAGCACCTCACCATATGAGCTATCTGTCTATCGGCAAAACCTTTTTGCTTGGCCTCTAGCAGCAGATCCTTGGTTAGCGATTCTATAGTGTACTCGGAAATCTTCTTTTCCAATTGGTAAAGCTCCTCGTATTGGCGTAGGAACCACATATCTATTTTGGTAATCTCATGGATACTACTTAGAGGAATCCCCATTTGTATAGCATCATAGATTACAAACACCCTGTCCCAACTGGGTACGGTTAGTTTTTGAATAATTTCATCGTAATTGGTGTAACCTTTTCCGTCTGCTCCCAGCCCATTTCTTTTTATTTCTAGGGACTGTGTAGCTTTATGCAAGGCTTCTTGGAAAGAACGACCAATACCCATTACCTCTCCCACAGATTTCATCTGAAGCCCCAAGGTTCTGTCCGACCCCTCAAATTTGTCAAAGTTCCATCTTGGTATCTTTACGATAACATAATCCAAGGTAGGCTCAAACAAGGCGGAGGTAGATTTGGTAATCTGATTGCTAAGCTCGTTTAAGTTATATCCGATAGCCAATTTTGCGGCTATTTTTGCAATAGGATACCCTGTTGCCTTAGAAGCCAAGGCCGAGGAACGCGACACACGAGGGTTAATCTCGATAGCGATAATATCTTCTTTTTCATCTGGACTAACGGCGAACTGAACATTACATCCACCCGCAAAATCCCCAATACTTCTCATCATCTTGATGGCCATATCGCGCATTCTTTGGAAGGTACTGTCAGACAAGGTCATTGCAGGAGCTACGGTTATGGAGTCTCCAGTATGGATTCCCATAGGATCCATATTTTCAATAGTACAGATAATCACTACGTTGTCATTCTTATCACGTAGCAGTTCTAGCTCGTATTCTTTCCATCCCATTAAGGCCTTGTCTATCATGACCTCATGGATAGGGGAAATTTCTAATCCTTGGGAAAGCATTTCATCAAAATCCTTTGGATCATAAACTATAGATGCTCCTGCACCTCCAAGGGTGTAAGACGCCCTAATCACCAATGGAAAGCCAAACTCTTGTGCTATTTCCTTTCCCTTTAAAAAAGAGGTAGCAGTAGCTTGAGGGGCCATACCTATCCCGATCTTCAACATCAGCTCACGGAACTTTTCACGATCTTCGGTAATATTGATGGCATCTATATCCACGCCAATGATCTCTACTCCATAATCTTCCCAAATGCCCTTATTATCTGCCTCGATACATAGGTTTAAGGCAGTCTGGCCTCCCATTGTTGGTAAAACAGCATCAATATTGGGGTGTTTATCCAATATTTCTCGGATAGAATTGGTGGTCAATGGTTTTAAGTATACATGGTCTGCCATGGTTGGATCCGTCATGATCGTAGCGGGATTGCTATTGATCAATATCGTTTCTATACCATCTTCCCTTAGGGACCTAAGCGCCTGTGTACCTGAATAATCAAATTCGCACGCCTGTCCAATTACGATGGGACCAGAACCAATAATTAAAATAGAGTTTAAATCTTTTCTTTTGGGCATTGTAGTGAATGTTAAAAATATAAAAACAAATTGGGCAAAAAAAAGGTGCTACTCTGGAAAAAGTAACACCTTTGTTAATTATAAGAACAGTATTATCATTATTTTTTATGCTTCAATTCAGAAGATACGGATAATTTCTTTCTTCCTTTTGCTCGTCTTCTAGCAAGAACTTTTCTACCATTGGCAGTAGCCATGCGTTCTCTAAAACCATGTTTGTTCTTTCTCTTCCTTTTTGATGGTTGAAATGTTCTTTTGCTCATCGTGGCGTATTTTTTATGATCTTCTTAAATTTCTTTTTTTGACTTCTCTTCGGATCTTGCGTAGTATCGGACAAAATCCGGCTGCAAATATACAAAGAGTTTTTGCTTTGGCAAATCTAATTAAAAAATTATTTTTTTATAGTTGCCCACCTTAAAGGAGGTACTATTTTATTACTTTTGCAACGGCTAAAATAAGATTCACCAGATAACATGAAACGCTATATATTATTAACATTTCTCTTCCTCTGCCACCTAGTGGTATTGGGGCAAGTATCATTAGCGTATCATTTGCAGAAAGGGGATATATACAGGGTGAAACAGGAAGCCCAACAAATCATCACCCAGGAACTAGACGGAGCCTCTCACCAAATTACGAATCTTATAGATGGAGTTCTGGAGTTTAAAGTACTGTCCGAAGTCCCTGAAGGGTATAAACTATCACTTACTTTTAAGGATTTAAATCTTAAGATGACCTCTAGCATAGAAGGAACATTGATGAATGTACAGGCAAAGAAAGTGGTGCCAGGGGATATACAATCCAAAATTTTCAATACCATTTTGGAGAATCCGGTTACCCTGCTACTTTCCAAGACAGGAGACATTCTGAATGTAAAGGGTGGAGACAGCCTTGTATCTAAAATGGCAAAAGTTTCTGGACTTACGGACGAATTTGCCATTAACCTGATGAAAAAGTCGCTGAGCAAGGAGTTTGGATCAGAAGCATTGGCCAACAGCTATAAGCAGATGACCTTTATATATCCCAACAAAACGGTACAATTAAAAGACAGCTGGGAAAACACCTATACCGGAAAACTAAAGACCCATAATAAGTGGACCTTAAACGAAATTAATGGTCAAAAAGCCTTGATTAGCGGAATGGCCACCATAGAAATGAATATAAAAGACCCCAATACCACCATGCGTTTAAAAGGAACTCAGAAAACATCGATCCAATCCAATATCGATACCGGGTTTATCTTTACTATGACCGTGGAAGGGAGGTCTTCCGGGGTATCTACCCTAGCACAGTTGGGGGCTCAAGAACTACCCACCACCATACAATCTAAAATCACTTACAAATTAATTAACAAGGAACATGTTCAACAAAAACTTTAAGTTAATCATTGCCGCACTTATTATTGCTTATGCGGTGTACCAATTTATAGAAGGCAATATAGGTAATGGGATCTTCCTGATTCTCTTGGCTTCTATTTTTGTATTTCTTTATTTTAGAAATGAGATTATCCTCTTGGCATTTTTAAAAATGCGTAAACAGGATCTTGAAGGGACCAAAAAGTGGTTAGATAAAATTAAAAATCCCGAAGCAGCCCTTACCCAAAAGCAACACGGTTACTACAACTACCTAAACGGAATCATTTTTTCCCAAACCAACCTTACCCAGGCAGAAAAATACTTTAAAAAGGCTTTAAAATTGGGTCTTAACATGGATTACGATGTAGCTATGGCAAAATTGAGCTTGGCTGGTATTGCCATGCAAAAACGCAGAAAGAGGGAAGCCACTACCCTACTAAGGGAAGCCAAAAAACTAGACAAACAGAATATGCTTGCAGATCAGATAAAGATGATGCAACAACAAATGAAAAAGATTTAGGGATTAAGGACTTAACCAGGCTGGGAACCGACCTACATGTTCCCTGCTTTTTGTTTTTAGCGCTAAAAATTTCGCAGTTATTATTTATATTTTATCAATGCCAATACGAGATAAGTATGAATCGTGTTGGCATTCTTTTATTCCAACAAACACTTCAGATTATAACAAGGGCGCCCAAAGTCTACTGAAAGACTCTTTTAATTTGCGTTTAAGCCCCCTATTTTCCCATCGCTCTAAATATACCTCTTCACAATCTTCCAGATCTAACTGAAATTGGTTTCCCATCTGCTGATTTACCTCCCTATTATAGAGTAAGGCATTAATCTCGAAGTTCATGGAAAAGCTTCTATAGTCCATATTAGCCGTACCAATACTGGTAAACATATCATCTATGACCAAGGTTTTAGCATGCACAAAGCCTTTGTGATACCGGAATATTTTAATCCCGGAACGCAAACACTCCTCTATATAGGAATCGGTAGCATATTGTGCCGCCCAAGAATCCGATTCGTATGGAATGATGATCTTCACCGCTACCCCACTCCTAGCAGCCGTAGTAAGCGCAGTAAGAATGGAATCGTTAGGCATAAAATAAGGGGTGGTGATTAATACGTGATCTTTAGCGGTATTAATCATACAGAATATGGCCTCCATAATATTGGCCCAATCACTGTCTGGACCACTTGCTGCCATTTGGATTGCAACAGGTTCTTTGGTGTTGGGCTTCTCTTTAGGCAATAGGGCCGCTTCTATTTCCTGTTCTTCCTTAGAAACGAAATTCCAACTTAGGATAAAGGAAGACTGCAAGGCTCCAACTGCACCCCCGGTAATGCGCAGATGGGTATCCCTCCAATATTTTTCGTTGTCAAAGCTATTGTCATACTTTTGATCTACGTTGATACCGCCAACATACCCTATCTCCCCATCAATCACCACAATTTTTCTATGGTCCCTATAGTTGAGCTTACTGGTAGAATTGGAAAATAAGACCGGTAGAAATGCAAAATGCTGCACCCCGCTTTTTGTAAGTCTCTTTTTGTTCTTGGACGAGATATCGCTCCCTACATCGTCGTAAATCAACCTAACCACAACCCCTTCCTCGGCCTTTTTACAAAGGAGATCAATGATACTTTCTCCCAATTCATCATCGAAAACCACAAAATATTCCAAATGAATATGTTCTTTGGCTGCCTCCAAATCTTTTCTGAGATGCTTAAACTTCTCTTCCCCGTTTATAAGGATATTCACCTCATTATCGAAAGTAAGAACTGCCCGCTCATTATTCTTCAACAGGCGATAAACCTTAAATATCCCTTCCCCGAACAGCGATTCAAGGTCGTCTCGCTCTTCTTTATTGAGACTAATTTTATCTTTCCACTTCCTCAGTCTATCATCATCTAGCAGGTACTTTTTTTCAAATATCTTGTCCTTTCTGTAATCCTGCCCAAAAAAGTAATACACCAACAGCCCCACAAAGGGAAGTACGGCCAAGACAAAGATATAAGAGAGTGTTTTTACCGGATTCTTATTTTTAAGTACGATAAAAACGGAGAAGAATATTACCAATACATAATTCACCCCTAAAAGGATCTTCCATACATTTCCTTCTAGGAACCCAAGCATTTATTTGGAGAGTTTATAGTATCCTTTGTTAGGTATTTCTATGGTATACTTCTTTTTGGAAGCATTGTTAAGATGCGCCTCCCTTAACCATGGATTATGACGCTTTAATATCTTATAATTGATTTCATATGAATGGGCGAAGTCTGCAAAATCTGCAATAGGTTCATCAATTTCAACGGAGAAAGTGGGAACCATTTTATATAAATCCTCCTTCTCTAGATGAAAGCCATATTTCTCGGGATTGGAGAGAATCTCTTTTATTGCCAATATGCGAAACACATAACGTCCTGTCTCCTGCCCTAATAGAAGATCGTAATAATCTTCTACTTTCTGGGTCCTCATATATCTTTGCATTCCTGCAGCTCCGGCATTATATGCAGCAGCGGCCATCGTCCAACTCCCAAATCTCTCTTTAGAACGTTTCAGGTACTTACAGGCCACTTCGGTAGATTTTTCCAAGTGATATCGTTCGTCCACATTTTTATTGATCTCCAAACCGTATTCCCTTCCGGTAGCACTCATTATTTGCCAAAACCCGGTAGCACCTGCAGGAGAAACCACATTTTGCAGTCCGCTTTCCGCTAAGGCCAAATATTTAAAATCGTCCGGAATCCCATTTTTTTTCAATATAGGCTCTATAATTGGGAAATATTTATGGGCTCTTTTTATAAACAACAACGCATTGGACTGCCAATAGGTATTCACCAAAAACTCTCGGTCTACCCGCTCCATGATATCCGGATCATCCAAAGGCACCGTTTCACCAGCAAAATTTAATCCTTCAGGTATATCAACGGCCGTAATTCGGTATCCCGTATTCACCTCCGACTCACTGGCAATACTTTTTTCATTGGCCAACTCCGCTGCCGAAGCCTCATCCACAGTACTGTTTTTAACGGCAAACACCAACGTACTCCCCACAAAAACAACTCCTAAAATCATCAAAATATTCTTCAAAATCTTCATATCGAACGTTCTTTAATTCTTTCCTACACAGTTAACGGTTGAGGCATATACAACTTTAACACTCAACTCTTTCCAAAGATATTAAATCCGACGGGCTTATCGCAAAATAATTGACGGCAAGTTTTCATTAAACCAGCGATATCTGTGAATTATCATGGTATGGGTGCCATTTTTAACCTGTATACAATCCTTAATATGATTTATGGGAAAAACAGGATCCTTTTCCCCATGGATATGCACCACATTTTTGGCCGGTTCCGTCTGGGACCAATTTACAATTTTGTCTATAGACCAATCCAGGTAAAATTTATTCCTAACCGAAAGGTATCGCTCATAGAGTTCCAGGCGCTTTAGGACCGGTTCCCCAAAGGCATATTTTGCCACTAACTCCATATTATTTACCAAACCCGTTGGCAAGAGCTTATGAAGCTTGGTGTATTTAGCAAAAACCATTCGCTTTGGCAGTTCGGAATTCTTTTTTACACTAGAGATAATAATCACTTTTTTTACTGCAATATGCTTAGCCATTTCCTGCACCAATATTCCCCCAAAGGAAACCCCCACCAAGACCGGTTCTGGATGTTTAATGAGCTTACACATTTGCAGGGCATACTCTTCTAAACCTATATCGGCAGTAGGGATTTCCCAATCTAGGTAATGTTGAACAAAGGTATCCTCCGATAGCTGTATATTTTCAAAAATTAAACTATTCGCAGCCATTCCTGGCATAAAATAAACATGTGTTTTACTACTGTCCATCACGTTAAGGATATGCTATTTAAATAGGAAAATATCTTTTTTATCATTAAATTTACAATTGGTAATTCTTTATGCACTACCTGGTTTGATAATTCAGCATTATACTCCAAAACTAATGATTAATAAAATTCAACCTCTATGAATGAAGTGGAAATTACAGACAACAGTTTCTTGCGTCAATTTGAAGCTAGGATCAATGGGCATTTGGCCAAGATAGAGTACGCGTCGCAGGAACGTAAGGTCTTTTTAACCAAACTGCATATTCCGGAAGAATTACAAGAAATAGAAATACAGGAAGAGTTTATTAGAAGTGTTTTAAATCACTTACAGGAACAAAATCTACGAGTAGTCCCTACCAGTCCTGAAATAGCTAGCTTTTTGAAAAAGAATAGGCAGTATCACGAAATGCTCCCGGTCGGAATTAGAATATAATATAAAAACCGCTTTTTAAAGCGGTTTTTTTTGTGTTTTACAGTCAGTTTCCTTAGCCTTTCTCTCTTAATATAGCAGCAACAATCAATCCTTCTCGCAGTCGCATATACTAAGGATTACTACACACTAGCACGCACCGATTCTAAAATAGTACATCTAACGAGGCCATCTTCTGCTATTTCGGTCAGCTTCACCTCTTGCAAGGTATTGCTTAAACTAGGGTCCCACGGAAATTTAACTTTTACGTAATTCTCGGTAAATCCGTGTATATAACCTTCTTTGTTTTCACTTTCAAACAAGACCGTACGCGTGGTACCCAGTTGCCCTTCATAAAATGCCCTTCTTTTTTTAACAGAGAGGCCACGGAGCATTTTAGATCTTTTACTTCTTACTTTTTTGGGCACCACCCCTTCCATTTCCGCTGCTAATGTGTTATCCCTTTCCGAATATGTAAATACGTGCAAGTAGGAGATATCCAATTCGTTTAAGAAATTATAAGTGGTTAAAAAGTGCTCTTCGGTTTCACCTGGAAATCCTACTATGACGTCTACCCCGATACAAGCATGGGGCATTACCTCCTTAATTTTGTTAACGCGATTTACATATAAATCGGTTAAATAACGCCTGCGCATCAATTTTAAAATTTCATCGCTACCACTCTGGAGGGGAATATGAAAATGCGGTACAAATGAATTACTATCCGCAACAAACTCTATGGTTTCATTTTTTAGCAGGTTGGGCTCAATGGAAGAAATCCTTAATCGATGTATACCCTCTACTGTATCTAATGCCTTTACCAAGTCTAAGAAAGTATGGTCGTGCTTTTTGTTGCCAAATTCACCCTTGCCATAATCCCCAATATTCACTCCCGTTAGGACAATCTCTTTAATATCTTGTTCTGAGATTTCCTTAGCATTCTTCAATACATTCTGTAAACTATCACTACGAGATATTCCTCTAGCCAAGGGAATGGTACAGTAGGTACATTTATAATCACAACCGTCTTGCACTTTTAAGAACGCCCTGGTTCTATCTCCAATAGCATAACTACCAACATAAAAATCGGCCTCCTCAATCTCACAGGAATGCACCTCTCCGTAATCGTTTTTGGACAGGTCGTTCACATAGTCGGCAATATTAAATTTCTCGGTAGCCCCCAAAACAAGATCTACCCCATCCACTGCCGCCAAATCCTCGGGTTTCAATTGAGCATAGCAACCTATAGCCGCAACAAAGGCATCCGGATTTACTTTTTGGGCCTGCTTTACTATTGTCTTAAAGCGCTTATCGGCATTATCCGTGACCGAACAGGTATTTATTACATACATATCTGCATATTCCGAAAAATCTACCCTAACAAACCCCTCATCCGTTAGGTTGCGCGCTATTGTTGAAGTTTCTGAAAAATTGAGCTTACAGCCCAATGTATAGAAAGCGACCTTTTTTTTCATATCCATCTCTCTTTCACCAAATTGCGATCCAATATGGTTCCCTTTTAAATTCTGCTAATTGCGATGCAAATATACCAATAATCCAAAACCTAGTCCAAAGAATAGTGATAGAGTATTTAGAGGTAGCTATTTAAAACAGCCTTAAGTTTATTCATTACGCCATTTCTTGGTATCCTCATAAACTTGCGTCAGGATTTTGGCATCCATCTCATTAAACTCCACATTTCGTCTGGCCATCATCACTTTAGCCGCTTCAAAAGCCTTTTCGGGTTGGTAGGTAGTAAAGCCTGTTGCACCACCCCAACTAAAACTAGGAATGAAATTTCTGGGAAATCCTGGTACATAGATATTGCAGTTCACCCCAATTACGGTCCCTGTATTAAACATGGTATTAATAGCCGTTTTACTGTGGTCTCCCATCATTAGCCCACAGAATTGCAATCCTGTTTGCTCAAAGGTCTCGGATTCGTAATTCCACAATTTAACCAAGGCATAATTATTCTTAAGATTGGAGTTATTAGAGCTAGCTCCAATATTACACCACTCCCCCAATACTGCATTTCCCAGGTATCCTTCGTGCCCCTTACTGGAATAACCAAATATTACCGAATTACTGAGCTCTCCAGACACTTTACTATAAGGGCCTACGGTGGTAGCCCCATAAATCATGGTTCCCATTTTTACTACTGCCTTTTCACAAAGCGCAAAACCACCTCGGATAAGATTCCCTTCCCATACTTCCGAGTTTTTGCCTAAATAAATAGGCCCATCAGTAGCATTTAAAACACTGAACTCTACCTTTGCCCCTTCTTCCAAGAAGATGTTTTCCGGACAAATTAGGCTATTGGTTTTAGAAATAGGAGCACTCTTCCTGCCTTCGGTGATCAATTTAAAATCTGCCTCCAAGGCTTCGGCATTTTTTGAGAAAATATCCCATGTATGCTCTATCCTTAAAACCTCACCATTATATTCTATGGCATTATAGGTGGAAAAATCTATCTCCTCCTGTGTTTCTTTAGCATAAAAAGCAAGAATCTCCTCATCATAAAGGATAAGTTCATTCTCTTTAAGTTGGGTAACCAGCTCTACCAGGGAAGGATTAGGCAAAAAGGAGGCATTGATCAGCACATTATCTTCCATTTCCACTAAGGGAAATTTCTCGGACAAATAATCTTCTGTAATTGTGGTAGTAGTACTACCTAGATATTTCTCCCATTTTTCCCTAATGGTAAGAATACCAATTCTTATATCTGCTACTGGCCTGGTATAGGTAAAGGGCAATAATGCCGTTCTAACCGATCCGTCGAAAAGAATGTAATTCATACAACTAATTTAAAACAAAAAAAGTCACGCATAAGCGTGACTTTCTAACTTTTTAATAAAAAAAAAGTCTTATTTCTTAAACTTACTGTATTTGTTCTTGAACTTATCAATACGTCCAGCGGTATCCAACACCTTGGCTTTTCCAGTGTAAAAAGGGTGTGATGTTCTAGAAATCTCTAGTTTTATCAACGGGTATTCCACTCCATCAACATCTAAAGTCTCCTTGGTGTCTGCCGCAGACTTAGTAATAAAAACCTCTTCATTGGACATATCCTTAAAGGCTACCAATCTATAATTTGCTGGATGTATATCTTTTTTCATTGTAATAACGTTAATTCCTTCTTGATTTCGAGCTGCAAATTTAATTGTTTTTCTGAAATTAGCAATTTATAATCTCAAAAAAAGAAAAATAAAAATTACTTACCTTTCTTTGTAACAAAGATAGTGAAAGAAACACTAACATTAAAAACATCTAAATCTTAAATAAATATGGAAATGGTTAAGCCCAATACTGGGAAATTTGCCTTGACGTACGGAGGTATCCTAGGCGCATTGAGTATTGTATTTGCATTAATGCTATATTCCTTGGACATGCATTACCAAGGAGGAATGATGGTACTGGCGGTAAGCCTTATTTTAACAATTGCCCTCATAGTCCTAGGAATGATCCAATTTAAAAAAGCCAATAACGGTTATATGTCTTTTGCACAAGCCCTAAAGATTGGCGTGGGCATTGGATTGGTAGGTGGTATCATTGGGATCCTCTTTAACCAACTCATGGCTGGGGTTATAGATCCCGATATGATGGACAAGGCCATGACCTATCAGCGAGCGCAACTTTTAGAAACCACCAAAATGACTCCAGAGCAAGTGGACGCTCAAATGGAAATGGGTAAGAAATTCACAACTCCCTCCATGCAAATAGTATTTGGTCTTATTTATAGTGTGGTAATTAGCTTTATATTTTCTTTAATCCCTGCTTTAATTCTAAAAAGATCGGAAACTATTCAGTAATTTGTACTTTTGAACAGATTTTGCATTAGTACTGAATGAATATATCTATAATAATTCCCTTACTCAACGAAGAAGAATCGTTACAAGAACTGCATGATTGGATTGTAGAGGTTATGCAATCCAATCATTTTTTATATGAGATCCTTTTTATAGATGATGGGAGCAGCGACCGTTCTTGGGAAATCATCTCCCAATTGGGCAAGCTAAACCCCAATGTTAAAGGCATACGGTTTTTAAAGAATTTTGGTAAGTCGCAAGCCTTGCATGCCGGATTTAAAGAGGCCAAGGGCGATGTTATCATCACAATGGACGCAGACCTTCAGGATAATCCGGAGGAGATTCCAGAACTCTACAAATTGATCCATGAGGACGGGTTTGATTTAATATCGGGCTGGAAGAAAAAAAGGTATGATTCTATTCTCGCTAAAAACCTTCCCTCCAAATTATTCAATTGGGCAGCACGAAAAACCTCTGGGGTAAAGCTCCACGATTTTAATTGCGGACTAAAGGCCTACAAAAAAGAGGTGGTCAAGACCATTGAAGTATCCGGGGAAATGCATCGTTATATCCCCGTATTGGTAAAATCGGCAGGTTTCTCTAAAATAGACGAAAAAGTAGTACGGCATCAAGCCAGGAAATATGGTAAGACCAAATTTGGTATGGAACGCTTCATCAATGGCTTTCTAGACCTGATCACCATTTGGTTTGTGTCCAAATTTGCACGACGCCCCATGCACCTCTTTGGTGCTCTTGGGGTAATGATGTTTACCATTGGCTTTGGATTTGCCATTTATCTAGGAATAGATAAACTCTTTATAAATCCTTTTGGAAGCCTACTTACGGATAGGCCACAGTTCTTTTTTGCACTTATTGCCATGGTGATAGGGTCCCAATTATTTTTAGCGGGATTTCTAGGTGAAATTATGGTAAGGTCCAGAAAAAATGAAACACGCTACACAATATCGGAAGGAATTAACCTTCCACAAAACAAATTATAATTCTTTGTATTTTTAAATACATAATCAAACCATTGAGACCATGGATACAATCGTGAATAAGGCAAAAAGTTGGTTAACGGATTTCTTTGACCCCAAGACCAAGGAGGAAATACAACAATTAATAAACAACAATACCGAGGAATTGAAAGATCGTTTTTACAAGGATCTTGAATTTGGAACCGGGGGCATGCGGGGTATTATGGGTGCCGGGACCAATCGCATCAACAAATACACCCTTGGGAAAAGCACGCAAGGATTAAGCAACTACTTAAAAATTGCCTATCCAGATACCGAATTAAAGGTGGTAATTGCGTACGACTGTAGGCACAACAGTGATACCCTTGCACGAACGGTAGCTGAAGTTTTTTCTGCGAACGGTATTAAGGTCTTTCTTTTTTCCGAATTAAGGACCACTCCAGAACTATCTTTTGCGGTGCGTCATCTAGATTGCCATGCAGGCATTGTACTAACCGCTTCCCATAATCCACCAGAATACAATGGATACAAGGTTTATTGGACCGATGGGGGACAAATTGTTCCTCCACAGGACGGGCAGATAATTTCGGAAATAGACCAAGTTTCCTACGAGGATATCAAGTTTGAGGCAAACGAAGATTTGATACAGCTAATAGGTAAGGAAGTAGACGAGGCCTTTATCAATGCCTGTGTAGAGAACGGAAACTTCAACGCACAAGGAAAGGACAATTACAAAATAGTATTTACCTCCCTCCACGGTACCTCCATTACTGCCATCCCAGAAGTGCTTAAACGGGCAGGCTACAAAAATGTAACCGTTATTGAAGAGCAGGCAAAGCCCGACGGAAATTTCCCTACGGTAAAGTCGCCCAACCCAGAAGAACCGGAAGCCTTATCCATGGCCATAGAAAAGGCCGAGGAAATAGGAGCGGATATTGTAATTGGTACGGATCCGGACTGTGACCGTTTAGGGGTTGTAGTACGTAACTTGGAGGGGAAGATGGAAATTTTGAACGGAAATCAATCCATGATTATGATGACCAAGTTTTTATTGGATCAGCGCAAGGCAAAAGGAATTAGCGGGAACGAGTTTGTAGCTTCTACCATAGTTTCTACCCCCATGATGGATTCCCTAGCCAAAGCCTATGGGGTTGAGTGTAAAACTGCCCTTACCGGTTTTAAATGGATCGCTAAAATGATTAAAGACTACCCCGAGCAACCCTTTATAGGAGGTGGGGAAGAGAGTTTTGGTTTTATGGTAGGTGATTTTGTACGGGATAAAGATGCAGTAACCTCTACCCTATTGGCTTGTGAAATTGGTGCCCAGGCAAAAGCCAACGGCAGTTCTTTTTACAAAGACCTGATAGATTGCTACGTGGCCTATGGATTTTATAAGGAAAAATTGATTTCCCTTACTAAAAAGGGCATGCAAGGCGCCGAGGAAATTAAACAAATGATGAACGATTTTAAGGAGAATCCCGTAGCTTCCATAGACGGTTCTAAAGTAATCACCATTGAAGATTATAATACCGCTACTTCCAAGAATGTAGTAACCGGGGAAGTAACTGAACTGGATATCCCAAAATCCAATGTGTTGATATACATCGCAGAGGACGGTACAAAAATGGCCGCAAGACCCAGTGGAACAGAACCCAAAATTAAATTCTATTTCAGTATCAATGCTCCTTTGGAAAAGGCGGCCGACTTTAAAAACGTGGATGCCCAATTGGATGCAAAAATCGATAGAATCCTAAATGAACTGAAAATTGATTAATGGAGTACTTTAAAAAGATCCTTCGTTTTGCGAAACCATACCGTAAATACGGTTTTTTAAACATTTTCTTTAACATTCTTTACGCCCTTTTTAGTGCGCTTAGCTTTGCCGCTTTGATCCCTATGTTGGACGTGTTGTTTAAGCCCGAAAAAAAGGTATTGCAAGAACCGGTCTATACCAGTTTTGGACAGTTGAAGGATTACTTGCAGGATTATATAAATTACCAGGTAACCGCCTATTCCGGAGACGACGAGATGAAAGGTCTGGTCTTGGTCATAGGCCTGGTACTAGTACTTTTCCTTTTAAAGAACTTCTTTAATTACTTGGCCATGTACTTCATCACCTTTTTAAGGAACGGAGTACTCAAGGACATCAGGAACAGTATGTACCAAAAGATAGTAGACCTTCCCATCTCCTTCTATTCGGAAAAACGAAAGGGAGATGTTATTGCTAGGATTACTTCCGATGTACTAGAAATTCAGCACTCCTTCCTTTCCGTGCTAGAATTGATTGTTCGGGAGCCGCTGACGATCGTTTTCACCATTTTGATTATGTTCGGAATCAGCACCGAGCTTACCCTCTTTGTCTTTATATTTATTCCTATTGCTGGCATGATAATCTCCAGGATCGGAAAATCGCTTAAAAGGCAATCTGATAGAGTACAAAAGGAACAGGGTGAATTCCTTTCCATTGTAGAGGAAACCCTGGGCGGACTACGAGTAATTAAGGCCTTTAATTCGGAATCCAGGTTTTTTAAAACCTTTAGCAACTCTACCAGTAGATTTTTCCATTACTCCAATCAACTGCTAAACCGGCAGAACCTAGCTTCTCCCACGGGAGAATTCTTAGGGATTTTAGTAATTGGGGTGCTATTATGGTTCGGAGGGAAAATGGTATTAATAGACCAAACCCTGGATGCTTCCTCTTTTATTGCTTATATGGGGTTGGCGTATAATATCCTTACCCCAGCAAAGGCAATTAGTAAAGCTTCCTATGGAATTAAAAAAGGAAATGCTGCTGCCCAACGGGTACTTGATATTTTGGAAACAGAGAATCCCATTGTGGAAAAAACCAATGCCCTCTCTAAGACCGATTTCAATACAGGAATCACCCTTCAGGATATCTCCTTTAAATATGAGGACGAATACGTGTTGAGAAACTTTAACCTAAAGGTCCCAAAAGGCCATACGGTAGCCCTAGTAGGGCAGTCTGGAAGTGGAAAAAGTACCATCGCAAATTTGGTTACTAGATTCTACGACGTAAATGAAGGGGTTATTGAAATAGATGGAACCAATATTAAGGATTTCACTAAAAAATCGCTCCGTAATTTATTGGGATTAGTCACCCAAGACTCCATCCTTTTTAATGATACAGTAAAAAACAACATTGGGTTGGGTAAGGAAGGTGCCAGCGAAGAGGAAATTATTGAGGCTGCCAAAATTGCCAATGCCCACGATTTTATAATGGAACTTCCCAATGGGTATGACACCAATATTGGCGATAGTGGAAATAAACTAAGTGGGGGACAGAAACAGCGTCTCTCCATCGCCAGGGCCGTACTAAAAAATCCGCCAATCATGATATTGGACGAGGCAACCTCAGCCCTGGATACGGAAAGTGAGCGTTTGGTACAGGATGCCTTGGAGAAAATGATGAAAAACCGAACCTCCATAGTCATTGCCCACCGACTCTCTACCATACAGAATGCAGATAATATAGTGGTGCTTCAAAAAGGAGTCATTGTAGAACAAGGATCCCATTCGCAATTATTGGAAGCAAACGGGGTGTACAAAAACCTGGTAGCAATGCAGCAACTCTAAAACCAGTATTCATATAAAGGTAGGCCCTCCAGAAGTCATTTCGATTTTCTGGAGGGCTCTCTATTTATGGGAAACTAGCTTAGAGTGTTAGATTCCTAATCATACAAAGCAGAAAACATTCCGGTTTTTCTTGGGTTTGCGAAATAAATAATTAAGGCCGCACCACTAAAAATTCAGCGATACCGCGGTAATATTTAGGCTTTCCATATCGCTCCTATTCCTTACCTTTGAACCGATTAACAGTTACTATGGCAAAAATAAGTTCCAAAACACTTCAAGATTTAGAGTTTCACACCGTTCTTCAACAGCTCTCCGGTAGATGTACTACGGAATTGGGGAAGGAACAGGTCCTAGATATAGCCCCAATAAGAGCCAAAGAAGAGCTCTTGGCCACCTTGGGACAAACATCGGAATACCTATCTAGTTTTACCAATGACAATAGGATACCCGGTCATGATTTTGATGCGATATCCCAAGAACTGAAACTTTTAAGGATAGAGAACACTACCATAGAGATCAGCGGTTTTAAAAGGATAGCAGGTATCTGCAATTCGGTAGCAACACACACCAAGTTCCTTAAGAAGTTTAAGGACTACTACCCATTGCTCCTTCAAGTTTCTGAAGGGATCACCTACCACCCAGAGATTGTTAAATCTATAAATGACGTCATCGATAAATTTGGGGAGATTAAGAATACCGCATCCCCTAAATTACAAGAAATCCGCTCTCAAATAGGGACGGTAAAAGCCAAGATCAATCAAAGTTTTGCTTCTGCCCTTACCACCTATCAGGCATCCGACTTATTAGATGAAATTAGGGAGTCTGTAGTAGACAATAGGCGGGTATTAGCCGTAAAGAGTATGCACCGTAAAAAGGTAAAGGGCTCTCTAATGGGTACTTCCAAAACGGGCAGTATTGTTTATATAGAACCAGAAGCTACCTTAAGATACAGTAGGGAACTCAATAACCTGGAGTTTGAGGAAAGGGAAGAAATCCAGAAAATATTAAAGGACCTTACCCAGCAGACTCAGCCTTATTCCCAGGATTTGTACGACTATCAGCAGTTTTTGACGCAGATGGATATTACGGCGGCAAAGGCCAAATACGCCTTGGAAATGGATGCCTTATTGCCAGAAATCACCGAGGAAAGAGAACTCTATTTAAGAGACGCCTACCACCCCTTACTTTTCCTAAACAACAAGTATAAAAAGGAAAAAACCTACCCACAGACTATTACCCTCCATCCAGAGAACAGAATCATTGTTATTTCCGGTCCAAACGCAGGGGGGAAAAGTATTACTTTAAAAACCATAGGACTGCTTCAATTAATGCTGCAGAGCGGCTTATTGATTCCGGTACACGAACGATCTAAAGTATGTTTATTCACCAATATACTAACGGATATTGGCGACAACCAATCCATTGAAAACCACTTAAGTACCTATAGCTACCGACTTAAGAACATGAACTACTTTCTGCGAAAAGTCAACAACAAGACCTTGTTCTTAATTGACGAATTTGGAACTGGTAGTGATCCCGAACTGGGCGGTGCTTTAGCCGAAACATTTTTGGAGGTATTTTATGAACGAGGTGCCTATGGCGTAATTACTACCCACTACTCCAATTTAAAACTTTTGGCAAACGAACTCCCCCATGTCACCAATGCCAATATGCTTTTTGATGGGAAGTCTTTAGAACCCACCTTTCAATTAGTCTTGGGCCAGGCAGGTAGTTCCTTCACCTTTGAGGTAGCGCAAAAAAATGGGATTCCCTATAGCTTAATCAATAAGGCGAAAAAGAAAATAGAACGCGGGAAGGTGCGTTTTGATGCCACCATTGCCAAACTACAGAAAGAACGTAGTAAAATGGAGAAAACTGGATCTAGATTACAGGAAGAGGAATCTAAAGCTAGGACGGAGGCCCAGAAGTTGGAAGACCTCAACTCCAAAATTAAATCCAAATTGGAAAATTACCAGGAGTTATATGACCACAACCAACGGATGATCTATTTGGGAAATAAGGTAAACACCGCTGCCGAGAAATATTTTCAGGATAAAAAAAGGCGCCCCTTAATCTCAGAACTACTCAAGATCGTTGAGACAGAAAACAGTAAACGGAAAAAGAAATCCCCAAAGGAGGTAAAGGCACAAAAGGAGAAAAAAGCCAAAGTAGAACAAGAGGTAATAAAAAAGGTAGAGGTAATCCGCGAAAGAAAAAAGGTGGCAAAAAAGAAGGCCGCGGTAGTAGAAAAAAACAAGCCTCGCCCTATTTTCAAAATTGGCGATCGGGTACGGATGATGGATGGAAAAGCGGTAGGAAGTATAGACAACCTAGAGAAGGACAAGGCCATCGTAAATTATGGCATTTTCACTACCAATGTGAACGTAGATCAACTGGAATTGGTGCAGGCGGCTAAAAAATAACTCCGAACCCCTAACTTCTTGCAACCAAACATTGCGGGGATGATCCCTAAAAAAACGATTATTAACCCTATAAGAAGTATTTATAACTATTGGAATTTAGCTTCCAGCCACTATATCTTTGCAAAATGGAAACAAATCAAAAGAAAATTCTATTGTTTGACGGTGTGTGTAATTTATGCAACAACGCTGTTCAATATGTAATAAAAAGAGATAAGAACGATTTGTATAGGTATGCCGCTTTACAGAGTGATATTGGGCGTAAATTAACTGCCGACCGTCATATAGATACCTCCCAGGTAGACTCCATCATTTTGATAGAACCTGGAGTGGCTTATTATACGAAGTCTGCCGCCGCTCTAAAAATTGCTAAGTCTTTTGGCGGACTATGGGGTTTGGCAGCTATTCTGGAATGGATTCCGGAAAGCCTAAGCAACGTGGTGTACGATTTTGTTGCTAAGAACCGCTATCGTTGGTACGGGAAAAAAGAGGCCTGCATGGTTCCCACCCCAGAACTGAAGGCCAAATTCCTGGACTAGTCCCCATATCTTAAAAAAATAGCAGTCCCTAAGATTCGTAACCTACTAATGAGATAATTAAAAGACATAAGTAATAGGAACTAACACGGCAAAGCTGAGGAATAAACTTTCTTTCTTGGGCATATAAGCTTAAATTTGTAACAATCATTAAACGGAATATCAATTATGGAATATCGCATTGAAAAAGATACCATGGGCGAGGTAAAGGTGCCGTCCAACAAATATTGGGGAGCACAAACCGAACGCTCCAGAAACAATTTTAAAATTGGTCCTCCGGCTTCCATGCCTTTGGACATCGTTTATGGTTTTGCCTATTTAAAGAAAGCGGCCGCTTACACCAACCATGAGCTAGGTGTTTTAGAAGTTGAAAAAAGAGATCTTATAGCCCAGGTCTGCGATGAGATCTTGGAGGGTAAGCACGATGATCAATTTCCGTTGGTAATTTGGCAAACAGGTTCTGGGACCCAAAGCAATATGAATGTGAACGAGGTGGTTGCCAACAGGGCCCATGAAATTGCTGGCAAGAAAATTGGCGAAGGGGAAAAGACCATTCAACCTAACGATGACGTTAACAAGTCGCAGTCCTCTAACGATACGTTCCCAACTGGGATGCATATTGCCGCGTACAAGAAGATTGTAGAGACCACCATCCCTGGAGTTACACAACTAAGAAACACCTTAGATAAAAAAGCAAAGGAATTTGCAAAGGTGGTAAAAATAGGACGTACCCATTTAATGGATGCCACTCCCCTAACCTTGGGACAGGAAATTTCTGGTTACGTTTCTCAATTAGATCACGGTTTACGAGCCCTTAACTACACACTAGACCACCTAAGTGAATTGGCTTTGGGAGGTACGGCCGTAGGTACTGGTTTAAACACCCCAGAGGGCTATGATGTATTGGTAGCAGAGTACATTGCCAAATTTACAGGTTTACCCTTTAAAACCGCTGAAAACAAGTTTGAAGCCTTGGCTGCCCATGATGCCATGGTGTCTACCCACGGAGCACTAAAACAATTGGCTGTAGCCTTAAACAAAATTGCCAACGATATAAGAATGATGGCTTCTGGCCCTAGGTCTGGAATTGGCGAAATTATAATTCCGGCCAATGAGCCTGGGAGTTCCATTATGCCTGGAAAGGTTAACCCCACTCAGTGTGAAGCCCTAACCATGGTATGTGCCCAAGTAATGGGGAACGATGTTGCGATTTCTGTTGGGGGAACACAAGGCCATTATGAGTTAAACGTTTTTAAACCAATGATGGCAGCCAACCTATTGCAATCTGCTCAACTACTGGGTGACGCTTGTGTAAGTTTTGATGAGCATTGCGCATCGGGAATAGAGCCCAATTACGAGGTAATAGAGGAGTTGTTAAATAATTCCTTGATGCTGGTAACTGCGCTTAATACAAAAATAGGGTATTATAAAGCTGCAGAGATTGCCAATACGGCCCATAAAAATGGCACCACCTTAAAAGAGGAGGCTATTAACTTGGGGTATGTAACCGCTGAGCAGTACGACGAATGGGTTAGACCGGAAGACATGGTAGGAACCCTTAATAAATAAACTTCACAATCTTCAATAAAAAAGGCCGATCTGTTGCAGATCGGCCTTTTGATTTGATGGGTGGATTTCCTTATTTCAATTCGAACTTGGAAGTGCCCAATAGTTTCAATCCATTATCATAGACATTCACCATATAATTTCCTTTCTGAAAATCACCGGCAGGCTTATCTATAAAGTCGCACACATCTAAGGCACGGTTCTCATAATAGAATTCGGTCCCCTTACTATAGGTTATAGATGCTCCCGACTCTGAGGTTTGGGAGAAGCTTTCACCCAAAACATTTCCTTGTGGATCCAAAACCTCGATAAAAAATTGTCGGTCTCCCGCCTGAGCAATAACATTGTCTGCAACAGTGAAACAAACTTTTAGTTTATCTGTAGCTCTTGCTCTAGAAGTAGAAACCAATTTACCATTTCTTCTTTCCCTTACCGCATCTACGCTAAACTTAGAAAGATTTAAGGTAGATCCTTTTTCAAGTACGTCGGCCAATTGGGTGTTCTGTACCACTAAAGAATCATTAAAAATAGTTTGTTTCTCCAATTCCACATAGGTACTATCCCTTTGCATAGCCAAGAAGGTGTTAGATCTGGTTAAGGAATCTACTTTTCTCAATAGCTGCTCGCGCTCTTTGGTTAAAATTCCAACTTGCTTTCTATATCTGTACAGACTTGCGATGTCGGATTTCATGGTTTTAACGGAATCTATGTATTTTGCAATATTATCCCTAGCCGTTACCAATTCTTCGTTGGTAGCATTGCTTTCCAAAATTGCTTTGTCATATTCCGATTTTAAACTAGTGAGATCCTCAACCACCAATTCTTTCTCTTTAGTGAGCAAGGCCTCATTTTTTTGCTTATCCTGATAAAGACTTACGGTATATATAATTACACCCAGTAAAATTACAGCGAGCAGCCCCGCTATAACCTTCAACCCATTATTGCTTTTTGTTTCAGTCATGATTTTAGTAATTAATTAATTTTCTTTGGTTAACTTTAATTTGTTTGTATCATACATATATACGAAAAGGTTTCGTTTTTAGATTTTTTTGGCAAAAAAAATAATTTATCCCTAAAAACTAAGATCCTTATATTAACTTTATAAAAACCGAATTTCAATACCATGTCCTTAGAAATTCTTCCTTTTGAGTCAGGCAATTCCGATCATGCTCACAGTTTTAAAATCTTAAACGAAGCATGGTTAACCAAACATTTTTATCTAGAGCCTAAGGATCAACAACTTTTAGCCAACAGTGAAGCTAATATAATCAATAAAGGCGGTTATATTTATTTTGCTCGGTTGAATGGAGAAATTATTGGTTGCTTTGCACTATTGCCCCATGCCTTTGGGGAGTATGAATTAAGTAAAATGGCGGTAGATCCCACTTACCAAGGAATGAAAATTGGGCAAGCCCTATTACAGCATGCCGTAGAAGTAGGAAAGAAAAATAAATGGAAGAAGCTGATGCTATACTCCAATACCCGCTTAAAAAATGCCATTCACATCTATAAAAAAATTGGTTTTAAAGAGGTTGTACTGGAAAATGACCTGCCCTACGACCGGTGTGATATAAAAATGGAATTGGCTTTAACCTAAAATCAACTATCATGAAAAACAACTATCTGTGTATCACGTTTTTATTTTTATGTATAGTTCTTAACGCGGGCTGCAAGGAAAAAACAAAGTCGGCCCCCGTCCCAACCAATACCCCACCATCCATCCAAGAGAAGGAGGATAGTTCTCTAAAAATTATACCAATAGAGCATGCATCAGCAGTTCTCATCATGGAGGATACTACCATATATATAGACCCTGTTGGGGGAGCGGAAAATTATAAGGAGGTGCCAGATCCGGATATTATCCTCATTACCGATATTCATGGCGATCATTTTAGCTTGGAAACCTTGGAGGAATTGAACACCCAAAATTCCAAAATTATTCTTCCTCAGGCTGTTGCCGATCTAATGCCTGCAAAGTTTACGCCTCAAATAGACATCTTAGACAATGGTGATCAAAAACTACGATCGGGTATTTTAATAGAGGCTATTCCCATGTACAATTTAAGGGAAGAGGCATTGCATTTGCATCCTAAAGGCAGGGGAAATGGCTATGTAATTAGTAAGGACGGTCAGCGTATTTATTTTTCTGGGGATACCGAGGATATTCCGGAAATGCGAAATCTTGCGCATATAGACATTGCCTTTATTTGTATGAACCTACCTTATACCATGACTGTAGAAAAAGCAGCCGATGCCGTCTTGGACTTTAGACCAAAACAGGTGTATCCCTATCACTATCGCGGTAAGTTTGAGGTGAGCGATGTGGCCTTATTTAAGGAATTGATAAATGAGAATAAGCCAGATATAGAAGTGGTTCTATTAGATTGGTATCCCAAGGCCGATTATTAATTCCTAAGCAGGAAACCCACTAAAGAAAAAATCCGCCATAACCTTTGGGCTAGGGCGGACTCTTAGAACAGAAGTTAATTCTAGCGGATTAACTTTTTGTATTTTAATCGCTTTGGAATGGTATCCCCACCCAAGCGCTTCTTTTTATTCTCTTCGTATTCGGAGAAAGATCCCTCAAAGAAATAGACCTGAGAGTCTCCTTCAAAAGCTAGGATATGGGTACAAATCCTATCCAAAAACCATCGGTCGTGGGAAATAACCACCGCACATCCGGCGAAATTTTCCAATCCCTCTTCCAAGGCACGTAGGGTATTCACATCCAAATCGTTGGTAGGCTCATCCAAGAGCAATACATTCCCTTCTTCCTTTAAGGTCATGGCTAGGTGCAAACGGTTACGCTCACCACCAGAAAGCATACTTACCTTCTTGTTCTGTTCACTTCCAGAGAAATTAAATCGACTTAAATAAGCCCTGGAATTCACCTGTCTGCCTCCCATTAAAATAAGCTCTTGCTCATCACTAAAGTTCTGCCAGATGGTTTTCTCTGGGTCAATATTAGAATGACTTTGATCTACGTAAGCGATCTTTGCCGTTTCCCCTACCTTAAACTCTCCTTTATCTGGAGTTTCCTCTCCCATAATCATACGGAAAATAGTAGTCTTACCCGCTCCGTTAGGACCAATAACCCCAACAATACCCGCCTGTGGAAGATTAAAATTAAGGTCTTCATAAAGCAACTTATCGTCATAGCCTTTACTTACCCCATTGGCCTCAATAACATTGGTCCCCAAGCGCGGACCATTTGGAATATAAATCTCCAGCTTTTCGTCTAACTGCTTTTGATCCTGACTCATCAGTTTATCATAATTCTGTAAACGGGCTTTTTGTTTTGTTTGACGCCCTTTAGCACCTTGTCTCACCCATTCCAACTCTCGCTCCAGTACCTTCTGACGCTTGGAAGCTGTTTTGTTTTCCTGTGCCATACGTTTGGACTTCTGATCTAACCAGCTAGAGTAGTTTCCTTTCCATGGAATTCCTTCGCCACGGTCTAATTCCAGTATCCATCCCGCAACATTATCTAAGAAATACCTATCGTGGGTTACGGCAATAACCGTTCCCTTATAAGCAGCTAAATGATGCTCTAACCAGTGTACGGATTCTGCATCCAAGTGGTTGGTAGGCTCATCTAACAATAATATTTCGGGTTCTTGCAATAACAATCTACACAAGGCAACACGTCTCCTTTCTCCACCGGAAAGGACACCAATCTTTTTATCGGAATCCGGGGTACGCAAAGCATCCATGGCAATTTCCAATTTGGTATCCAATTCCCAAGCATTGCTAGCATCGATCTGATCCTGTAACACAGCCTGACGATCCATGAGCTTTTGCATCTTATCGGCATCCTCGTATACCTCTGGAAGCCCAAACATATCATTAATCTTATTGTACTCGTCTAGGATGGCAACCGTTTCCGCAACACCTTCCTTCACCACTTCTAAAACCGTCTTGTCCTCATCTAACTGTGGTTCTTGCTCTAGGTAGCCCACCCTATAACCGGGCGAAAAGACTACATCTCCCTGAAAATTCTTGTCTACTCCGGCTATTATCCGCAACAAGGTGGACTTACCGGAACCGTTGAGACCTAAAATTCCAATTTTAGCTCCGTAGAAAAAGCTTAAATAAATGTTCTTAAGTACTGGGGTATTCGCAGTTTTATAAGTTTTGGTAACCCCAGACATGGAGAAAATCACTTTCTTATCGTCTGACATATCTTAATTAATGTGTTTAATGTTCATATCCTCTCATTTGGACCGTAGTCCGTAGTATTCCTTTACTATTGTAGTGTACTGGACTTTTTTAAGGATAACTCCTCATTTCCTCCAGAAATCAGCTATTGGTATTGGCGATAGCTTATTAAGGTTGGTGCAGAAATGCTAAAAGACCTCTACCTAACCCATTATCGTCTCCCATTTGCCATAAATTCTTTACCGACATCAGAAAATAAAAAATAGCCTAACTACCTTTTACAATGGGACCTAAATCTATTTCAATACAGCTCCAAATCTATTTTTCGCCAATTAGGAACGCTATACCCTACCCTTAAGGGCATTAAAAACCCAAGCTATAGCAAAGAAGCCTATACCTACAGAAGCAAATCCCCAACCGGCAACCTCATCATATCTAAAAGCGCCCAAAGCAATAAGTGCCAGCCCAACAACAATCATTATAAAGGTTGCCCAGGCCAGTACCGTATTCTTATTCATTCCCATGTTTAATTTAGTTTGATTTGTAGAAGGTCAAATATCGTAATTATTATAAGAATATTTCGGTCTATTTACACTTTATTCGGAGGACGGAAAATGTATCCCATTTTGATCCCTTATCGTATCCATTAATCCAATCAGATCCAAGCTGTTTTGATGACTCCAAAGGCTACTCTCTAATTTCCCCTCTGCAAGACAGGCGTGCACTTCCTTTATCTCATAAAAGTATCCCTTGCCTTGAGTAGGGAGTCTAAACGCTTCTTGCTGTTGTTCTTTTTGAACACTATATCCTTGGGCCTGGTGCCATCGTTCAGGAATCGTAATAATTCCCTTTTCTCCTGAAATCTG
>NZ_VVIN01000047.1:0-29800 GCF_008711145.1 Arenibacter lacus | reverse complement strand
CTTGATCTACCTGTGCCTTTTAACCCTACTAAAGGTGTTAAAGAGACTTACAACAAACTTCGAGAACAGGCTAGAGTACAGTATACAAGTAGGCAAAACGGATATAAACCTTACTACGAAACTCTAGACATTGAAGAAGGCAAGGGTCTGAACAAACTACCAATGCCTTCTACAAACGATATTTACCTCGATTTTGAAGGTGACCGGATGGTTGAACCGGATGGTCTTGAATACATGATTGGTTATGTGCACAAAGGTGTATACCACGCCTTCTGGGCTAAAAACGAAGCTGAAGAAAAAGAAATCTTCGAGCAATTCATTGACTTTGCCTTTAAGCTTAAACAAGAAGACCCCTCACTCCATATATACCATTATGCGCCTTACGAGGTTATAGCTTTAAAGCGGCTAATGGGTAAATATGCATCGCGTGAAAATGAAATTGATACCTTTTTAAGATCAAACACATTTGTAGATCTTTATGGTATAGTTCGGCAGTCTGTTCGTGCTAGTGTTGAGAAATACTCAATCAAAGACTTAGAACCATTCTTTGGCTACGTGCGTATGATGGATTTGCGAGAGCTCTCAAGTCATAAATCACAATTGGAGCTACTTCTGCAAACAGGGAATATTAATATACTACCAAGGGAAACCAAAGATGCCGTCCAGCTCTACAATCAAGATGACTGTGAATCCTTGGTTCGCCTTCAAGCATGGCTGGAGGATATTCGTACCAGGCTAATTAGTGATGGTAAAAACATTACAAGGCCTGAAGATGGCGATGGTGATGCCAGTGATAATATCACTGCGCATCAAGAGCGCATTCAGCCCATTATGAATGCGCTGCTAGAAGGTAACCCTCCAATAAAGGCTGAACGAAGCGAAGTTGAGCAGGCTCGTTATATTCTGGCTCATATGCTTGATTGGTATCGAAGAGAAAAAAAGTCGTTTTGGTGGGAGTTTTTTCGATTAAAAGAGCTACCCGAAGACGAGCTCTTAGAAGAGCGAAAAGCAATTTCGTACCTAGAGTTTACAGGTAATCGAGAGCCGGAAAAAAGAAGTGTAGTTGATACATATTCTTTTCCACCCCAAGAATGTGATTTACGTCCTGGTCAGGCTGTAGAGGATAAGGAAGGAAATCAGATAGGCACCATTCATGAGATTGACACTGATGCAGGTATAGTCCGTATCAAAAAAGGGCCATCTAAAATTGACCTGCCCCACCCGATTTCCATAATGAGTTTGGAAAATATTAATTCCAACACCAAAGAAGAAGCCATTATCCGATTGGCAGAATGGGTTGTAGACAATAGTATGGATAGCGATAATGAAACATACCGAGCAGCAAGGCAATTACTCATGAATACTCTTCCGAGTTTAACTGAGAATCGGATTAGCAATGATGATATTTTAGAGCATACATTTGACTTTGCTGCCAAACTTGATCATAGCTATTTACCCATTCAAGGCCCCCCTGGTGCGGGCAAGAGCTATACTGGTAGCCACCTTATTGTTCGTTTGGCCCAACAAGGAAAGAAAATCGGAATTACTGCCCTTAGCCATAAGGTCATTACAAATTTGCTAAGGAAAGTTTGGGAGGTAGCTCAAGAGGAAGGGTTTAACATTCAAATGATACAGAAAACCGAGCCAGATCCAGATAACCCTTCTCCTTGGACAGTTAGCAAGGTTGAAAATCCTATCCAAGCAGCTATAGGCCATGTGGACGTCATTGCTGGAACATCTTTTATGTGGAGTAAACCACCATTTGAAGACAGCGTGGATTACCTGTTTGTGGATGAAGCTGGACAGTTATCCTTAATTGACACACTAGCCGTTTCACATTGCTGTTCCAACCTTATTATGCTTGGTGATCCACAGCAATTGAAACAACCACAACAAGGGGTTCATCCCGATGGCACAGAAGTATCAGCATTAGAACATGTGCTTCAAGACGAAAAAACCCTTTCTGATGAACAAGGGGTCTTTTTAGCTGAAACATGGCGCATGCATTCATCCATCAATGCATTTGTTTCTGAACTCTTTTATGAAAACCGATTAAAATCTAAAGACCATCTCGATCAACAGCAAATTAACGGCTCCAAGTATGCTGGATCTGGATTATACCTGGAATGGATATTCTGATCCAAAGTTTACCACTGTTCCGAGCCAATGTTTACCACCGATTCCGGAGCAATGTTTACCACTGATTCCTGAGTATAATTTACCAGAATAATCAGAGCAAAGATTTACAGTTTTTCGGATCGTTACGGATTTTTGAAGATGGAACTGCGCTTTTATAGGCTGACATTCCGGCACAAAGTTTACCGAAAATTCCGAAGCAAAGTTTACCACCAAGGGAACAGGTCTATGATTCTGGAGTACATTAGGTTGAATAACCAACTCCTTAGAATTATGGCCAATAAAACCCTTGCTATGCAAAAAATAAGACAAATACTATTATTCCTAAAACGAGATCTTTCAGAGCGTGGCATTGCTGAGCAAACCGGTGTCTCCAGACCTACTATTCACTCCTACAAGGGCATCTTTGAGACCAGTGGATTTGATTATGATACACTTCTTAAACTTAAAGATCCGGAACTTTATGAATTGGTAAAAACCAAAAGGAAAGGACCGGACCTGACCCCGGATGTCCGTAAACTATATTTTTTGGAACAAGCGGATTATTTTATCTCCGAACTAGGGCGTGTTGGGGTAACCAGGCTACTGCTCTGGCAGGAGTATTTAAAAGAATACCCAGAAGGCTTTAGCTACTCCCGCTTTTGTGAATTATTGGATATCCAGATCAATTTGAAGAGCCCGACCATGGTCTTTAAACATAACCCTGGAGAGCTGCTGGAAATTGATTTTGCGGGTTCTAAGTTAAGCTATGTGGCCACTTCTACGGGGGAGATTATAGCCTGCCCGGTACTTATAGGCGTACTTCCCTTTAGTGGCTTTGGTTATGCAAAAGAATTACCCGATGCTTCCCTTGCCCAGGTAATCCCTGCCCTGAACGACATCTTAAATTATTTTGGCGGGGTCCCGCTCAATGCCAGATCCGACAATATGAAACAATGGGTGGTGCGCAGCTGCAGGTATGAACCTATCTTTCCCCAGGCACTGGAGCAGTGGGCCCTGCACAACCATATCGGACTATTAAACACTAGAGTAAGGGCCCCCAAAGATAAGCCATCTGTAGAGAACCAGGTGAAAATTATCTACCGCCGAGTATATGCTGCAATCCGGAACGAAACATTCTATAGTATCCAGGAGTTAAATCAAGCAATAAGAAAGGCTTTGGAAGCCCATCATGATATCAACTTCCAGAAGAAGTCTTTTAGCCGAAGGGAGCTCTTCACTAGCCAGGAACTTCCTCTATTGCAGAACCTTCCCGAGCATCCTTACCAGTTCAATCATCTCACTAGGGCCAAGGTTCAAAAGAACTATCACGTGGTGATGGGAGAAGACTGGCACTTCTATAGCGTTCCTTACCACTATGTGGGTAAGGAAGTAAATATTATTTATGACACGGAAGGTGTTGAAATTTATTATCAGCTCGAGCGCATTGCCGTTCATCAGCGGAACTATAAAAAACATGGGATAACCACGCTTTTAGAACATATGCCCGAACATCATCGAAGGATGGCCGTACAACGAGGATGGACTCCGGATTACTACTTAAAACAAGCTGCGGATAATGGTCCCCATACCAAAGAATTCTTTGAGAAGCTTATGAAAAGTAAGATCTCCGTACATCAGGCCTATGGCCCCTTCCTGGGGATTATGCGACTGATCAAACAGTATGGTGGTCCCCGTGTGGAGGCAGCCTGTAAGAGGGCGCTCACTGGAAACCGGTATAATTATAAAGTAGTGGCCACCATATTAGAAAACAAGATGGATCAGTTAGAAGAAAGTCCACCTGAGAAATCCCCCATACCCTCCCATCACAACAATCTTCGGGGACCAGAGGCCTTTACAAACAAAATGGAACATTAATTATTAAACTTTAAAAGATGAATACAGCAACAACCTTACAACAATTACACGGCCTGAGACTTACCGGAATGGCCAAGCGGTATCAAACCTTACTTAGCCTTCCTACCCATCAGCAGGAGGATGCCCACACCATTCTGGCCCTAATGTGCCAGGCAGAGCAAGAGTATAGAAGTGACAAGCAGACCGAGCGATTGCTCAAGGCCGGAAAGCTTCGCTATCGTGCCAACCTGGAAGAGGTTATTTGTAGTCAGGAACGAGGACTTACAAAAGAAACCCTTTTACAATTAGCGGAAGGACACTACCTGGAGAAAGGACAGAATATACTGATCCACGGTCAAACTGGAACCGGTAAATCCTTCCTGGCTTGCGCACTGGGACGCTCCGCCTGTCTTATGGGATATAAAACCCTATACTTATCTATGAATAAATTTTTAGAAACCCTGGCGCAATCCAGAATTGATGGCACCTATTTAAAACTCATCAAGCAGTTAGCGGCAAAAAAGCTGATCATCCTAGATGATTTTGGATTAAAACCCTTATCAGGTGATGCAAAATTAACCTTATTAGACCTCTTGGAAGATCGTTACGGTGATGGGTCGGTGATCATCACCTCCCAACTGCCCTTCGACCATTTTTATGCATTTTTGGACCAACCCACTTTAGCTGAAGCTATACTAGACAGACTGTCAGCAGCTGGGCATAAGATAGAATTACAAGGACAATCTTTACGAAAGCGAAAATAATGTTGTATAATTGATTTTTATAACCGTTCCCGCGGTGGAAAAAAGTGATGTAAACTGGTAAACTTACGCCAGGAATTTACTGGTAAACTTTAGAGCGGAATGGTGGTAAACTTTCCTCGGAATATCCATAGGTAGATTGGTGTACTCTAATTGCGTCATTTAAATACCCCATGTTATAGAGTAGTTTCGCCTTATTTAATATGATACGTGTTAACACCCTTTGATTCTTAAAGTTCCCATAACTGAAATAGTAATGTTTTTCAATAGCTGTATTGAAACTCTCAAGTGCCAGAATATATTCCTTCAGCCTAATATAACAAACGCCTTCCGTCAATTTTAAACAAAATGAACTAGAACTTTCCAAATGGATGTCGAAAATTAATTTATTCAATACAGTTGCATCAGAATAGAGCCGACTCCAATCCACTAAACTATCAAGTCCCAACATTTTTTGAATTAGGTTAAGAGCTTCACGCTCTTTACCATCTGTGTTACAAAGTCGATACAATTCGGGTAATGCTCTGAAATAATCATTAGCCCACCTAATATGCGTCTCTATATTATTACTCATATATTTATTTTAACTATTTCTTTAAAAGTATAATTGAATTAAAATATTATACTGCTGGCTATTTCGGAGTGACTATGCCAGTGATATCGGAACAAACCGTGCCAATTTGAAAGATTTTCCAAGGATCAATAATATTTTAAGTAACTTAACAAATATTTTTGAAGAAAAAGTGTCCCTTTTGAAACGGAACGCCTATCCGCTTTAAGCGGATTATTCAGCTTAATTATTTCTTGAAGAGGGATCAGCATACTCTAGTAAATTTAGATAAGTGTTCTAGTTGTGTACACATTTCTATATTTTCATTACTTATATTGAATTAAGCACAAGCTCTTTTAGCTTTTCGGTAATAGCTTTATCATCACTGTTACCCAACCAATTTTTCTTATCGTTAAAAAAAGCATCTCTTCCCTTTAGCATTAAGTGGGTTACGGTGAACCATTTACTTTCAATATTCGATTGCAAAAAATCAATGTGTTCAGATACCGATTTGGCGATCCATTCAATTTGATTAATAGATAATTCTTTCTGATTATAAAGCCAATCAATATTACCATGAGGAATATCGAAGTAAAAATTTAATATTGCTGTAATATTCTCTTCTGTTAAGGGGTATATATTATCTCTTTTCTTAGGTAACATTTTCTATTAATTACTAGTTATTTGTTATTGTTTTCAGGTTGTAAATTAGTTTAATAGACTAAAACATTACGATTTACAATTATTTAAAAGTCACCTTAACAAGGTGAAATCACTAAATTCAATTCTAAACTGCAAATCCTCTACCCTGCTCCGCCAATTGATAAAAATGTTGGAAAATAACTTCAGTTTTTTCGCTGAAAATTGAGCGGTTATATGACTTAGGTAAATCTTTATCTAGAATTTTTTGAATTTCTCTTTTTACCATTTCTTGGGTAGCCTTTTCTTTATGCCATTCCTGAATTAGGATTTTATTTTTAGCATCAAATAAAATCTGCAACAATTCTAAGGCGGCAAGTTTAACTTTTTTTTCTTCTTCTTTAGTCAGTTTTTCCTTTTTCAGCAAATCGAAAATTTCTTGCTCAGCTTCAGTCATTCCGTTTTTAGCGGCTCGCTCCTGCTCTTTAGATAAACTTTCGGTTTGTTTGATTAATTCTTCATATGCTTCTTCTATTGATAAACTTCCAGAATTATAGTCCTCAATTATTTTTTCAAAACGCTCTAAAAAAGATCCTCTGGTTTTATTTTGAGCTAACATTTGCTTCAGCTTTATCTCCATAAGCTCCCTTAAATCAGCAAACTGAATGTTTTTATGCTTCTTTTCCGGAAACTCTGCCCTAAGCCTGGAAAAATCCAACTTGCTTAGGTCTATTTGCTTTGAATTATTAATACTATATTCATAAAATTGGTCTTGTAAATCACCTTTCCCAACTACACTTGTATCTAGTAGGTCATCTAATTTTCTTTTAGCTCTTTCTATTGCTTCATCTTGATCTACATGTCTATCAACTACCTTGCGTAAATATTCAAAAACGTCTCTAGCTTTTTTAATTTGAGGATGACCATAAATTTCAGGCTTCGCAGAATCGTATAGAGTAACGATCGTATTTACAAACAATCCTAGTTGCTTTCGATATTCATCTTTTTCCAAAATTAGATTAGCATAATCTTGGAACAATTCAACTTCTTTAAATCCTTTTTCACCTAAATTTAAAATCGCTTCTATATCTGCTCCTATACCCTTACAGAACATTTTTGTTTCAAGAATTGCTTGTTCTAGGAGCTCTATAAGTTCTTCAAACTCTTTAACCGGATACTCTTCTTCATCTACTTCTGAAGATTTTCCTTTGGTACCTTCGGCATAATCCGCAAGTGCTTTTTTAAGATTTCTAAAAACACCGAAATAATCTACCACTAAACCATTTTTCTTCCCTTCAATTACTCTGTTCGCTCGTGCTATAGCCTGCATTAACGTATGATTTTGAAGTGGTTTATCTAAATACAATGTGGACACTGCTGGTGCATCAAAACCAGTAAGCCACATCGCAGTAACAAAAACTATACGGTAGGTATTGTTTGGATCTTTAAAATAATCTTCAATGTTACGTCCATCTTCATCTGGATAATCCATCAATTTTCGATGTGGAGTAATATTTAAACCCTCCTCTTCAAAAACTACTTTTTCCTCATTGTCAGAGCCTTCTTGACTTATTACAGCAGACATCCGTGTTTCCTCCATGAAATTAATGGCACGTTTATATCGTTCCTTTATCTCAACATCATTTTCCTTTGCAATTTTCTTTCTTAATTCTTTTATTTCTTCCTTTTGTGCTAGTTGTACAAATTCAAACATCCTAACCGCTGTAAACTTATCAATACAGACCACCATGGCTTTCATAGGT
Source organism: Arenibacter lacus (assembly GCF_008711145.1). Lineage (NCBI taxonomy): Bacteria > Pseudomonadati > Bacteroidota > Flavobacteriia > Flavobacteriales > Flavobacteriaceae > Arenibacter > Arenibacter lacus. The sequence goes on along the minus strand of NZ_VVIN01000047.1, from coordinate 22,115 downwards.
TTACGATTATTGTCGTCATCTACCACATCTAACCTGTATGGGTAGTGCTGTACTATATGCTTTGCTATTTCTTGTAGGCGATCTTCCCTTCTTACTACCTGCAATAAGGTTGAGTACTCCTTGTCCAGCTTTTTCTTTTGTTCTTCTGTTAGATTTTCATTCTCTAAGATTTCAGCTGCATCTCCTACTAAATCTTCGTTGATCTGTTCAACTCTTGGTACGCTTTTCTTATAATACAACGGCACGGTAGCTCCATCTTCAATACTTTGCGCAAAATTGTATTCAGAAATATAAGGGCCAAACCAATCTTTTGTTAATTCACTCCTTAAAAGAGGAGTTCCTGTAAAAGCGATATATTGTGCATTTGGCAAAGCAATGCGCATATTTTCACCATAACCTTTGTATTGTGTTCTATGAGCTTCATCTACCATAACTATCCAATTATCGCGATCTGTTAGCTGTGGATAGGTTTTACCTTTATCTATTCCGAATTTATGGATTAATGCAAAAACATATGATCTATTAGAACGTAAATAATCCCGCAGTTTACTTCTATTGCTAGGCCTATAATAATTTTCCTTTTGGTCTTTAGTTTCCAGTATAACCTCAGTTTCTTGAAAATTTCGATAGATTTGACTATCAAGGTCCGTTCTATCTGTAACTACCAAAAACGACCAATTTCCTTCAACTTTTCGTTCAACTTTTTGAGAGAAAAAAATCATGGAATATGATTTCCCTGAACCTTGAGTATGCCAAAAAACACCCAATTTACCCTTTTTTCCTTCTTTTTCATTTAGAGATTTTATCGCATTGTTTACACCGAGGTATTGGTGGTTCTTTGCAATAATTTTCACCTTGTTTTTATGATATAATATAAAGTTCTCGAAGTAATCTAAAAGGTTTTTCTTGTTGCATAACCCCTCTCCGAACAGTTTTAAACTTAATCGATTTTTTGTACGTTCACCCTCAGTTTCAACTTCTTCTCGAGATTTCTGTGAATGGGAAACTGCAGTATCTTCTAGTTTCACCCAAGTAAAGAAATGCTCCCATGGCGCGTTAAAAGACCCAACACGTGTTTGTATTCCATTAGAAATACATACAAACATATTATACCAGAATAGTTGAGGAATATCTCTTTTGTAACGTCTTAAGTTAATATCATAGCCCCCTTTTACCTTCTCTGTTGCATTTTTAAGCTCAATCATTACTAATGGAAGTCCGTTTACATAAATTATTAAATCTGGCCTTCTTGTAATATTAGCAACTTCTAAATATTCAATGCTTAATTGTGAAACGACTAAGAAATCGTTGTTATCTTCTTTTTCAAAATCTATAACCCTCACATAACTATTCTCTTCTCTGCCTTGGCTGTTTTTAAAGGTTACTGGAACACCATTTTTAATTAGCTCATAAACTTCTTTATTAGCTATAACAGGCGTTAAACTAGCTCTACTTTTAGACAGCTCGGAAATTGCGAAATCTATACATTCTATTGGCAAATGATTATTTAATCTTATCAAAGCCGCTCTTAAATCTTGTTTTAAAACAACATCCTTTAAACTATCCCTCCCGATAAGTTGTTTTTCCCAAGCATTAACGTGTCGATAACCCAAAAGCAATTCAAAAAATTGAATATCAGCTTCCTCTATATGTGATTCATTTATAAACGCCATCTTATCTTAAATAAAAATGATGGTTTGAATACTGATTAAATTTATCTTCAGTACCAACTTCATCATTAATTATTGATTCTATTAATTGTTCTATTTTCTGCGAGCTTATTCCATTACGCTCATCGGTACTAATTACGTTATCCCAAATACCAGCTTCTTGATACCTATTTGCTTTTAAATCTTTCCAAGTCCATGCATATTTACGTTGGCTCAATAATCCTAAATGTTCCCAATACCATACTTTCCCATTTGTATAAATAGTAAAATCCGTTTTTATATTAACCTCTTTCCCGTTAACTAATGGCTTTTCCTCATAACTAAAATTGAAAACATCAACACCTAATTCATCTCGTTTTTTCATCAATAAATGATAAATTAACAATTCAATTCTCGATTCTACATAAACACCAGGTTCTGGTTCTAAATCATAAAATCGATATGGCTTATCTAACAATAAACTTGTTCTTCTTGAAGCTGAAAATGATCTCTCCAAAGCTCTTTCTAGTACACTCTTTTTTTCATCATCACTAGTTTGTAAAAACAAGGTGATAGATTTTTTAGTTCTAGTTAAAGCCGTATACACCAATTCTTTTGATAATAATCCATAACGAGCAGGTAAGACTAAAAACAAATGATTAAAACCACTTCCTTGTGATTTATGAATTGTTATAGCGTATGCCAATTCAAAAAACTCCTGCTCAAACCCTCTAATATCATAAAATGAAATTGCCTCCATTCCTTCACTACCTTCATAGTGAAACTTTTCTCCTTTATCATTTTTTATGAATCCTAAGGTACCATTAGAAAGAACTAGCTTTTTCTTATCATAATAATTTTTAGTTCTAATTAACTTATCGGATTCTTTATATACATTCTTTCGCAGTTCATATTTAAGGGCTCTTTTAAAATTGGATTGTATATAATCGTTTATTTGAGTTACACCTGAATATTGTGAATGGTATGGTGATAAAATTTGAAAATTCTCAATGTCAATATCTTTATTGTCATCAACAAATTCACCCTCTGAAGATAAACCTAGTATTTGATTAAGTTTTGAATTTAAATCACCTTTAAACCCCTCTGTTAATATTTTAAATTCTTCTTTTATCTTACTATATAACTCATCCTTATTAGACCAATACCTTGCTCTAAAACCTGATGATATTTCAGTTTCTTTATTATCAATTTTATTCTTAATATGGTCATCTAAGCCCTCTTTAAAATTAACTTTAAATGCGTCAGCTAAACGTAATACTTTGTTCTCTTTTAACTCGGAGCGACAGTTTGTTTCTAACTGAATGTAATTATTTTGATAGTCTGTGTTGGACTTGAGATAACTAATTAAATCAGCCAAAACCCTACCATAACCAATAGCTGGTAACTGATTAGGATCGCCAATTAAAATCAGCCTTTTAAAAGATGGCTCCTTAAAATTGATTTTTTTTATAAGCTTTTCAAATTTTAATAAGTCAACCATCGAGGTTTCATCAATAACTATATTCTTATATTGTTTAATTGACGATAGACTTATCTTCCTATTTTCTACATCATTTATAAACTTATCAATGGTGAAAGCTTCAATTTTTGAATCCTTTAAAATTTTATCTGAACTTAATCGTAACGCTGCTTTACCTGTAGGTGCTAGCAATAAGCATTTCTGACCTTCTTTTTCTTCTAAGTGTTTGCAAATTTTTAAAACTTCATAAGACTTACCACTACCCGCACTACCTGAAACTACAAAGAGTTTTTTTGAGAATATATTTTTATAAAGTTGTCTTCTTTCATCAATAAAAATCTGACTCTCAAAGCCATCACCAATTTTACTTTTTAAGTTGACTACTGAGTCACTTATATAGCTTTCTAAATTGGAAAAGGACTCTTTATTCTCTGAAGCACGCAGCAATTTTGAAATACTTTTTTCTATATTCTTTTCAGCATCATATACATTAGATAAGTAATAATACATAGTGTCATTAGCCTCTACTAATACAATCTTTTTTGGCTCCTCCTGAAAATGATTTGCATAATCTTCATTTAACGGATAAAAGAAATTATCAGGGACATTATAATCTTGTCCTATTTCATAATATAAAGGATAGCTGATTATAGCTTTTTGTAAATTGTTGGCATCTACAAAGCAATCCCCTGTATTTTCTAAGGTATTTAGATGCCTTAGTATTAATGCGCGTATTCTTCGTTTATCTACAAACTTCATATCTCGCTGCATCTTAATTCTAGGTACAATTCTAGTATCTGGGAAGTAGGCTATATCTATTTTAAACAGATCTATAGGCGCATCTAGTTCTTCTCCGTATACATCGTCATGGGAGTCTGGCCAGTAATCATAATCTTCATAAAGAACATATGGATTACTAATAATATCGGAAATCTTATGTGACGGCTTTACATCATCATCAAAATTTCTAAACCATGAATCAGGTAGTTTTAACTTACCGGACAATACACGCTGAAACTGAAATGGTTTAAGATTTAACATACTCAGTTTTAAAAACTGATCTAAAGTCAAACCTTTTTGTTCTACCCTATCATTTAATTCTTCAATCTGCGTTCTATATTTTTTAGAGATACTGTATGCAGAAGGATTTAATAATATTTTTTTCAAGCTTTCATCACTGATATCCTCTTCTAATTTAAAGTCTTCATAAAAATCTTCTAGAGGAAACTTGGGCTCATTTGTTTGATTTAATAAAACACGACTTATACTTGAAAATCCTGGAAAATAGGACCGCGTTGACCAAGCAAGTTGAAGCAATTCTTCTACCTTATCTATACGCTCTTGCATATCTTGTCTAGATAATACGCCGTCATCTATACAAGTGATTAAAGCTTGGCGCATTTTAGTAAGCACATAAATGGTTTCATCGTCACCAATATCCATTGCTACATACTTAAAACACCATTCTAGTTCTGGCTCCGATATTGCAACTTTAATTTTGTCTAAATACCCATCTTTAGCCTCATCATCCAATTTTTCTGCCTCTTCAAGATACTCGTGGTATGGCATTCTAACTGTTGAATTTTCTTCAAAACTAAATTGCATTGCCCAATTCATACTTGGGAAATTCTTGTACTTGTAGTTGCTCTGGGGTCTCTTTTTAATTTCATTAATCACCTCTTCCGGACCAAAATGTGGAATCTCTGATGCTTTTTGCTTCCTATCTACAATTCCTGCTCCAACCACAAGGTATTGTTGATCTTCCTCGGTAATTGGATTACTAAACTTAGCATACATAAAGGCAATGCTCTTGCCTTCATATATTTTAGCATTAAATCGAGGAATACGGGTTTCTTCTAGGTTTTTAGGATAGGCACCACTTTCCGCTTGTTCTTTTTTTGACCTCGTAAAAGACACAGCAAATGGCCAGCTATACATAGATCTTGCAGGCAATTTTTCTTCTATTGGAACTAAATTTGGCGCAGCTGGGTTATCATGCTTTGCCTTAATAGGATCATTACCAAAAAGGTTTATAGACCAAAAACAAGGTGGCAAATAATCAATATCATTTAAAGATTTACCTCTATATTCAATTTCTTCTGCTAAGTTCTCGTCTTTACGTTTTCTGATACGTTCAGACAATAGAGAATGGAACCCATTACAATAGGTATTGTTTTCTGGATCTATACAAATGCTTCCGTTCCATTTGTTGTCATGCCAAGCTACTCGAAGTGTTACATGTTTAGAAGGTATTTTATATTCTGTATTGCTTAAAACATCTTTTGTTTTTTCATTACGGGTCTCATTATTTTTAAGCTCTTCAATTTTCTCTACTGTATTTAATATTAACAGAAGTTGCTTTGCACTTAATCTTTTCCCATTTCCTGTTTTACTTTTTGCAGTACTCAATAAACTTCTTGAACTAAATGAAAAACTAGATTTATAATCAGCTGAATAGGCAAACTCTAAAAACGAGGACCAATCCTCATAAGAATAATTATTAAATTCATTCTCCATTATAGCAATATCCGTAGGATCGTTTATATCGTAATTAGCCATGGGATTTAATACTTTAATTCTGGCTCAGCAGCCACATTCACCGTCTCCATCTCTAAATTCTCCACAGACAACTTACCACTTATTAAACGTGGTAATAATAAATCTCTGGTTTCTTGAAGAATTTGGTTTTTACGAAGAAGTACTTTAATTTCTTCAAAAAATGAGGAAACTATTTTGCTATATTCTTCTAAATATCCGCTTTCTGGTTTTAATAGTTTCAAACGTTCAAATTTACCTTTACTCAAATTAGCCATTGTTGCTCCTGTTGCTGCATAGCTTTCTATTACAGGCTTGAGTCTTAATAAAGAAAAATATAAGAATTCCAAATAATAAGATTCTTTCGGAGTTATTGAATTAATTTGCTGATTCGTTTGGCTTAAAGTTGTTGTGATAGCTAGCTTACCAACGGTCCCTATGCAACTTACACATATTGAATTTTTTTGAACGAATTGACCTTTCTGACTAATAGCTCCTTTTTCAGAAAGACTTTCTTCTGTAGTAGTAAAAAACATTCCTTGCCCCATATCAGGTGTTTTAATAAAAGGGATCGGCCCATCAAAATTGGAGTCATCATCTTTTGGAGGAGTTTTTCCAGTAACTATTTTACCAAAATCTGAAACTCTACAAATAGTCCACCCCTCAGGAATAGAACCTTTGGTTCCGTGAGGAACTTGCTTCCCTGCTTTATCTACAAACTTTGCATCTTCACAACCAGGGAAACGAAAACGCACAAACCACTCTTTGTAGATTTCTTCAGCCATTTCTTCTAATAGCTGAATGCGTTGATTGTTGTTTTCTATTAAATCATCGTATACGGTTAGAATGGAGACTATTTTTTCTTGACGTTTAATATTTGGAAAATCGACCTTTAAATTTGATAAATCAGAACCTCTAATCCCGAAAACGGCTGCCCCTGTAACAATTGAAAGCACATTTCCTCTACCTATTTTCGAGTTAAAATAATAGTTCGCAAAATCAGGATGCAATTTTTGCTTATCTAATCTAACTCGTATTATTGATGATTCAAATACAGTTGGAAATTCCCCTTTATAAATAGTTGTCTTTCCAGATCCTTCATACATTAAAGACCTTCTTCCGAATAGTAAATCATCATATTTAAGTCCAAATCTTTCTAATTCAGAATTACTTAATTCAACTTTCCTCATTTCAACAGAATCCGTAATTGGATTATATCCGAAAAGTTCTTTCATATTTACAATTCTAACTCCTTCATCAGAATCCTTGAATGATTTTGAAAGGCCATTTTTGGAGCTTTTTAAATAATACTGAGAGAATTTCATTGGCTTAAATATTTTTCTAGCTGATTCTTAATTCTTTGTTCAAAATTTGAACTTGATTTATTTAAATTAATTAGATCAGTGGCCATTTTGGCCAATTTAATTTTAAATTCTTCTTCTGAAAGGTCATCTCCTTCGATATCAACTCCTACATAACGGCCAGCATTCAACGAATAATCTTGCTCATCAACATACTCTGTTCTATCGGCCATTTTACATAAACCAACTACATCTTCATATTTGGCTTCAGGGAAACGGGTTTGTAGCCATTTAATATTTGTGTGCCAATAAATAGCTTGTTCAGAAGCTTCTATATATTGTTGTAAGGTTATCTCTAGTTTATTAGCTGCCTTAACCAGATGCTGGTTGCTCCATACTTTATCGGATTTTAACTTTAAGTTTTTGTCAGCAAGTGTATAAAGCTCCAATACTATGGTAACATCTTGTTTTAAGGCTTCAACTTCCTTTTTAGTTCGTGATAGTTGATTAGCTAGTTTTTCAGCTTCGGTTTTTTGAAATGTATTATCTAAAGCTATTTCTTTCGGCTTAATAAAAGTTGGAGCAATACTTTCTTCATCCTTCCCAGATTCTGTAATTTTAAAACTTTCTAATTGGTTAAAGAAACTAGCTTCCGCTAGAGCTTTCTTCTTAGCAGGCGTACGTTTCTCTTCTTTAGTTTCTTTTACATATTCCCTTAAATTCTGAACTAAACTGTTTAATTGTTTTTCAACACTATTATGTTTAGGAGCAATTTCTTCAAATGCTGAATAAGCTTCAGTTAAATAAGAAGCTATTAATTCTAAATAACGTTCGGTTTCACCACGATATAGTCGGATAATAGTTGCGAGGTTTTGTTGATGCTCTGTAGTCCATTCCCTATGTGCTCTATCAATTTGATTAAAAATATTACGCGCATCTAAAAACAGGATTTTGTCTTTGCGGTCGGTGTTTACTTTCTGCTTATCAAAAAACCATAAAGTTGCTGGGAGTGTCACCGTTAAAAACATATTGGTAGGCATGCTCACCATACAATCTACAATGCCAGAATCTACTATCTTCTTACGGATATCGTATTCAGAATGACGTGCATCAGAGGCAGAATTTGGCATAACAAAACCAGCTCTTCCGTTTTCATTTAAAGAAGTTGCAAACAGGGAAATCCATAGATAATTAGCATCAGATATTTTATCGCTTTTACCTTTGCTTTTTGGTAAACCGTATTGATAAAAACGTTTGTCATTTTTAACTGTTGCTTCTTTTACTGACTTAACGTTAAAAGGCGGATTGGCCATTACATAATCGAACTTTCCATAGCTATCATAAGGATCGCTATCGTAAGAGTTGGCTTCGGTTATCTCACCGCGTAGATTATGTACTAATAAGTTCATTTTTGCCAAGCGTACGGTTTCACCCATATATTCTTGCCCGTACACATAAATATCATTCAAATCATGACCTTCGTGAGCTATAAAATCACCTGATTGAACAAACATACCACCTGAACCACAGGCTGGATCAAATACTTTACCTTTAAAAGGTTCTATAACCTCAACAATAAAACGCACAACAGATGTTGGCGTAAAGAACTCCCCTCCTTTTTGCCCTTCACTCATGGCAAATTTACCAAGGAAGTATTCATATATCTTACCAAAAATATCCCCAGAAGCATCTTTAGGAATGTCTGAGAATGTTTTAAGCAAACTAGGAAGAATGTCATTCTTTTTCTTTTCAATATCAAAATAAGCTTCCGTAGGCAGCACATCTTGAAACTTAGCATCTTGGTACTTTTCAATACCTTTCATGGCATCACGCAATGCATCTGCCATTTTTACGTTTCCAGGAAGCTTTAATAAATAATCATAACGTGCATTATCTGGCAAATAAAAACCACATTTAGCTAATGCAATATCCTGAATAGGGCGTTCTATTCTGGTGCCTTTATCTTTTTCATATTCTTTTAGAATCTCTGGTTCGTGCTGACTATATTTATTGTCTGCAAATTTTAGGAAGATTAACCCTAAAACAGGCACCGCATAATCAGAAGCTTTGAGTCCACCGTGGGCACGTAAAGCATTTGCAGACTCCCAGAGTTTAGCTTCTAATTCTTTTAATTGATCGTTTGTCATTTCTATTATTAAAATTGAGTGAAGAGGTCTTCACTTATGTCCTTCATCATTTTGGCCAGCGGCCTTTTTAAAATATCTTTACTTTCTGTATAATTCCCTGTTACAAATCTTTTAATCATATCGTCTGAGGGTGTTTGCCCATAATTACTTTTGAAAAAATCTGCCAACTCTTTCCTCCTAGCCTTATTGTAATACAAAGATTTTAAATAGGTCTCTGCTACAACATCTTTAAATTGATCATATTGTTCCTCTATCCGAAAATGTATTTTATAGTTATCAAGTTTTCTTTGATACTTCAAATCTCCAAGATGAGTGTTTCTTAGCTCTAATAATAGCCTAATTTCTTTCTCATTTTTATTTATGTTCAACAGAAACTTAATAAGACTTCCGGGATCGGCACTATACTTCGCAATATCATCTAAACTATCCACATAAGGATGAATATGGTCATCCAAAATAAATGATTTATCGGATTTGCCCATATTGCAACTGGCACAACAAGGTATGAGATTATAAAAAGACAAGCTTAAGTATGGGTATATTTCCTTGGAGAAAAAATGATCCAAATGAAAGAGCATTTTTGTTCCACTTTTCTGTCTTATAGTAAGGGAATATTGGGTATTACAATAAACACACGATTTGATGTTTAACTTTTCTGATAACCAAAGGGCTTTCTTACTGCTTCTAAAGTTTTTGTAGCGAAAACAATCTTTTAATTCCTTTCCAATTTTATTAAGCTTTTTACCTGAAGCTTCTAAGATTCTTTTTTGGTAACCTTTGGCATCAAATTCTTCTATTATTATTTCTAGCTCTGCAGGTTCGGCTACAATTATTCTATTCAAATTATTTTTTACAAATAAAAAGATCTCTTCATCACGATGACCAACATTTGCAGTGAGCCAATTATCTATTCTATCCTTCACAGAAACGTACTGACTTTTAGAAGTAAGTATTAAATCTGCGAATTCGTTGACCGTTTTTGAGTTAGTTTTAATTGTTATCATTTCGCTTTCTTAATTCATCTTTCAGCTCTTGTACCTGGTTTTCCAAGGCGGTTATCTTATCTTTATTAAGAACGTTATTTCTTAATATTTCCAATTGCTGCTTAATAATTGGCTCGCCAACATTATTAATGATAAAATCAACCTCTTTTAAAACCTCAGGATCTAAGATAGATGCATTACCATTTAAGACTTCAATTACCCACTCAATTTTTTTCTTTGCAAACTCACCAATGGTACCATTGTCCATAAAAAAAGAATCGGAGAGTAACGAGTAAATATTGGCGCCAAAGGTTTGGCTTCGATCAATATTGGACTTAATGGCATTTCCTTTATTATTTCTATCTAAAAATATTACATTCTCTTTCGGAATATCAGAAAGGACAAATGGGCTATGAGTTATAAAGATCAACTGGATATCTTTATTTTTGAAAAGCTTTGACAAAAAATCTATGGCGTTTTTAAAAAAAGTACGTTGCCATTCTGGATGAAGAGAAACCTCACCTTCATCAATCAAAATAATGGCTCGCTCTCCATCCACCCCATATTCATCGCTTTCACTTTTCATTATCTCTTTACTCGCCCAATGAAAACGAGAGTAAAAATTAAGTTGTTTCTGTTGCCCTGAACTAAACTTATTATCATGTTGATAATGGAAAGGAAGGTTATTGCTCAATAGTTCACTCGTTTTCTGAACTACCGTATTAAATAGCTTTTTGTTTTGTTTGGTTGAAGTATTATAACTGGTATGTCTGAACAAGTCAAAATAGCTAGTTTCACGTTCATTCCAAGACTCACTACTATCTTTTACTGCCTGTATTTTTTCTTGCCAATCGCATAATTCAACAAATTCATTCAGATTTTTTTTAAGATCGATAAGCTTTGCCGCTAGGTTTTTATCTATTAATTCCCAGTCTTCAGTTTTAATAAAATTTCTGTAAAAATTATGTGGAAATATATTGTCACTTACCTTTAGAAATATGCTGAAAAAATTCACCCAGAATAATCCTAGAAAATATTCTTTTTTGACATCTGCGGGTATTAGATATTTCCTTGGATCTGCTTCATTGTCAACTTTGTATTGGCTCAATAAATACCACGCAATATATTCTTCTTTAATTGTCTTTAGATCCTTATAGTGTTCAGACTGTTTCTGTTTTGTTTCATTCCCTTCCAATTCGTCTTTCGAATAATAGGGGGTTGCAGTTAAACCATTCTCCGAAACCACATCAATTGAAATAACTAACTCTGTTGGTATAGGATTAATAAATTGAGATATTTCAGAGTAATTTAGGATACAGTCGGCCTCACGTAATTTTTCATTTCTTTCGTGCGATCTTAGTAAATCGGCTTTTTTCCAATCCTTTAATTTAGAGTGAAAAACATCATTCCATGCCAAATAACTAGTGGAAATGTTTCTAATATTATCTCTGCCACTACCCATAGGTAATATTCTAAAATCAAAAACTGGATTATAGTAGATATATTTATTTTTCTCCATTTCATGCCATCTTAAATCTTTCTGATTTTTATCTAAAGGCACGTGCTCATATCTAGAAATCTTATAACCTTTATCTATAATTTCTGATTCATTATTTAGCTGCACATCTTCTTGAATAAAAATATAATTTCCAAGAACTAATATACCTTCACTTGTTATCCACCTAGACAACCCTCCGTTTCCAACATGCGATAAGCTATAATGTATTAATTCGGTAAGATTTGTTTTACCTGAACCATTTTTCCCTACAATGGTAGTAACCCCAATTATATTTGAACCAAAAAAGTCCTTTGGACAGCTTTTATCGAGAGTATTAATCGTTAATACACCATTTTCATAAGAGAAGGTTTGATCTTCTGAATGAATAAAGTTGAAATCAATATTCTTTAGGTTTTTATACTCTTTTATCCATACGTATTTAAGCTCCATAATAATGACTTCAATTGTACTCTTTAATCCTTTTCAATTTGGTATAAGCATTAGCTCAACATAAATTTAACCTTGAAAACTAAATGACCATCTAAATAAAAGATCTTCATCCAGCTCTTGAAAGTTTAGATTTTAACGAAAATTCTAATTACCGGTATCTGGAAAAATGATATAATTACCATTGGGGAAAGGGTCTCTTTATCTATTATTTGCAAGCCTTAAAAATAAAAGCCTGATTTACAACACTTGTGGGTTAATTTCAATTTTAAATCGCACCTATCTCTCTTCTTAACCTCTAAAAATAGAACTTTTATTACTTGAAAAAAAATCTATTAATTATTCTTTGAAAATTGTAAAATTTATTATTCAAAATTACTCCTAACCGGAAGAATTATATGGTATTTTGAAAGTGAATTATAGAAAAATTAAGATACCACACGTAATAAAATATCACTTCATATATTAACTAAAACAAGTTAAGTCACTAACTAATAGCATTGTAAGTAATAATGAACTGCACTAATTAATTTGACTGTTTACATTCCCTAATAATAAAATCCTCATATTTTCAGAAATAGAATTTAAAAAATAACGGGGGCATGTCCCCCCGTTATTTTCCTATTTACATATTTCATGAGATAGTCCCGTAATTTTTTTTAAGATGTTTTAAAATTGAAATTAACAAAGGTATATTTTTCGCCTTTTTTAAATGTCATTTGCGAACCCTCCTTTAAAAGAGCGGTATTCTCAGAAACTTGGTTTTTAATTTCTTCTTCACTTAACTCCGCAACATCTTCATTGAAGAAGATAAGGCTTTCTGCATTTATCCCATCCCAATACCATTTCTGATAAACTGCATCATATTTATCAACACTAACCTCAAAACTTACGAGAATTTTTGTGCCTGACTCTTCTGGGATGTCCTTAAATTTTTCTTTCATAATAATTATAGTTAATGGTTATTTATTTTAATTCTTCTTTATATAGATTTTTCCTATTGATTTATTCTAAGACAATGTTGTACTATTACCAATACAAATATGGGATTCTAGCATTTTATACAAAGCTGAGTTTCTGCTCTAGCGTGTTATATAAACCTTAATACAATGATGGAAACTAATAACAAGACACCTATTCCAATGATTAGTTGTTTTGTTTTTTTTAATTCAATTTTGACATCCTCAAATTCCTTTATGTTATCTTTTATCAACACCTCCACAACATTGGATATCTTTTTCATCTCTTCATTAAATGAATGAAAATTCTTGTCTATTGCTGCTGTGGTATCCCTTTTAATACTTTCTTGAAAGGCGATTACTGTTTTTTTAGAAGATGCCAATTGGTTTTCAAAATCCTTCACTTGCTTGGCAAGGGTCTCTTGAAGCTCACATAACTGATTATGATTGTCCTTATTATTCTTTTTTAGGGTATTATGATGCTGTGCAATCTCTTCATCAAAACTCTTTTTAATCGATATCATTGTTGCATCGAATTTAGAAATAACCTGATCCAATGCTTCTTCCTTCTTAGAATAATCTTTTGAAAGATTTTCTTTAAACGCATTCAATGATTTTGAAAGTTCTGCGGTTGCCTCAATAGTTTTTTTGGCATTTTTTGTATTGCTATCCGTTAAATCATTAATAGACTTAATCTGCTCTAACTGTGAAATCAAAGATTCAAATTCTTTTTGTAAGGCTATAGATTGTTCCATTATGCTTTAAGTTTTTTTAGAAGTCGGTTTAATTGGAAATTGGTTCTATTAGTTATTATTTCTAAGGATAATTCTTCTAACATGGGTCTAACAGATGAATTAAAATCCAATACTTTGGTATTAAATATTTCAATCAATTCAAGGACGCTTTCCCATGAATCGATCCTTAGCATAAGTTTAAAACCATTTTGATATAATTCTTTTGCTTGTATTACCAAAGGTTTCTCTTGAGCACTATGCAGAGTATCCTCTTCTTTTAGCTCTAAAGCAAACAAACTAAATGCGGTAAGTAAATCTATACTGGCATTCTCTTTCATATTTATTCGTAAATTGTCGCATGCTCCTCGCAGGTGTTTTGCATTATCTATTTGACCTCCTAATCCATCTGGCGGATTGTCTATAAAACCGATATATTTTTTCACAATAGCGCAATTTGCTTTTCGGCCATTGTCTGTATCAGCTGGCAAATAATCTGCTCTTGCATATTTAGAGGTAAAATATCGAATCATTCGGTCACGGAATTCGCGTTCGCCCACTTCTAAATATACTTCGCACAATTGTTGCATGTAATTAATTGAACGTTCCCGTTTCTTAGCAACTTCGCTTTCAATAAATTTAATCAGCGTGTACATAATTCCGGTAAGGATGTTGTCCCTACCTTTACGCTTGGCTTTAGCTAACCACCTTTTTGTAGTTTCAATACCTAAATACCTTCTTAGGTACGATTCAAAATTAGACATATATTCTTCTTCCGTTTTTGCTTTAAAACGGACTTCAATTGCTCGATCGCTATAATCTATAACATAATCGTCTATTATACCTAAAAGATTCAGTCTATAAATTGCCCTTTGGGTATCTGCCACATTTCTTATCCTATGGTAGTTGCTTTTGATGTATAAAATAGTGTCAGGATTTAAAACCAATTTATCTGGGCCTTGAAGGTTTTCTTGTTGCTTAGCGCTTTTATATTTAGTATATAAGTTTTCCACAAACTCCTCTGAATCAGATGTAAAGCTATAGGCAGCCGTAACAATTTTATCTTTGAACATTTTATATCCTTGACTCTGGATAACTTCTGAAATCTTTGAAACAACATCATTATTAAAACCAATTAATAAAGTGTGCTTATCTGATTTATTCTTTTCTATCAAGGTTTTAATACCATCCGCTTTCTTTGTATTAAACCACTTTAAATATTGTCCATCGGGACATAATTCTTTGAGCGTTTTTCTAGAAAAAGCTAAAATCTCTTTTGCCTTCCTTTCTTCAAAGTTTCGAGTGGCATTATCATAGCTTCTAAGATTTCGTTCTAAGTCCAGAAGTCCTATTGTAATTCTTTCGTTTTCATCCTTACTCCACTTGCCGTTTATATAAACGTATCTATCGTTGTATAAAGCAACCGACCTTACTTCATCATATTTGTCTTTGATTTTTGATCCAAGGAATTTTACAAAAAATTCGTCTTCATATTGAACTTCTTCAAGTAGTTCATCAATTATTTCTTTTTCCCGTTTCTCTCCCCTAAAACCATTCCTGAAGAATTCTATGTTCATTTCAGCATCTGTTGGATGGTAAAGAATGGTGCATAAAGAGGGCTGCCTATCTCGGCCTGCTCTCCCGGCTTCTTGATAAAAACTTTCTACCGAATTTGGAAAGCTATAGTGTACAGTAAATCTAATATTTGGTTTATCTATACCCATTCCAAAAGCCTTTGTAGCCAACATGAGGTTAGACTTATTTCTTAAGAAGTCATTCTGATTTTCTAAAGATTCATCGGCTGCCTTTTCCACTTTTTTATTGCTGATACTTTCATCATTACCACTTCCAAAAAAAGTAGAAATATTTAAAAATGGTAAACTGTCCAAACCTTTAAATTCGTTTCTATTTCCATTTTTAAGATGAAGCACGCCGCTTGCTAATTTGTCGGATTTAGAAGGACAAAATATCACTCCTGCATTTTTATACCTCCCATTTACATCTCCATAAAAATCACCATTTGTACCTATTAAGCCATATTGAGCTTCCAATTGGCTTATAGCATTGGGCATGTCTTCTAAAAATTGATGTAAAACAGGGTATTTCACATGAGCTAGTTGCCTTTCTCTCTCATGAAATATTAAGTTCCTCTCCACTTTTAAATCTATAGGTAAAATTTTAAAAGTCAACTCTTTACGATCTATAGCTTCTGCAGGTAGCGTTACAATGGCATCATCATTAAGTCTTAATTCCCTTTGCACATCTGCCAACACATCAAAGGAAGCGGTTGCAGTTAATCCAAAAAAGGAAAGATCTTGATTTTTGGTTGGGCAATGTCTTTTTAAGTTTTCTGCTAAATTTAGATAAACATGTCTAAAGTCGTGCCCCCATTCAGATACGCAGTGCGCCTCATCTATAACCGCATAGCTAAAGTATACCCCAGTATTTTTGCTGGCAGCAAGGGTAGTTCTAAAATTCTGCATCTGAAAACGTTCTGGGGAAACAAACACCACTAACATTTTGCCTTTTTGCAGATTGCGCAATTTATTTTCCCTAGAATTTTTATCGTCAAAAGAGTTAATAAAGTTAACATTGGTAATTCCGTTTGCCATTAGCTTATCATACTGGTCTTTCATTAGTGAATTAATGGGATCCACTACAACTGTAACTCCAGGATGAAGAAGCGCACAAATTTGAAATGTCAACGATTTACCACCTCCCGTAGGCAAAAGCCCTATAACGTCTTTACCCGGTAATGCCCTATTGATAATGGCTTCTTGCCCGGGCCTAAATGCAGATATTCTAAATATGTTTTGTAATATAAAGAGTAATGCTTCTTTTTGCATTGGGGAATGATAATCAAACCTTTGGGTTTGCACCATTCCTTTGGCACCTTCAATTTCTTCTTCAACTAAGGTGCCTAAAGAGGTATATTTTATACGTCTATCAAATAAAAAAGTAAAAGGCAATTGATTATTTTCTTCATAATGATTACTTATAAAGATATTATCCCCGTCCTCATTTATACAGTTAATGGTAACTACATTATTCAAAGAATTTTCTCCAATAAGTGTAATAGGAGTTTCTTTATCATTAATTAAACTGTTAAGCGCAAAAAAAAGTTGATTTAAATCTTCATGTAGAAGGTCTGTTTCTTCTTTGGATATTCCTTTAATTAGGAATTGGGTAGGCTTTGGGTTTGCCAAAAGACAAAATAGCATGGTTTTTTGTAGCTGAGCAAATAGCGCACTCTTTTTGTAATATTGATATAAATTGGTATAAAAACTGCCAAATCTAACCGTATCTTCTTCAGATAAAACCGATAAGGTCTCTAAGAATTGATTGAGTGTTATTGGATCTAAATCTTCAATGGTGATTGGGCCTGCACTAACCAGAGGATTAGCCATATTAAATTTAGAAAACTCCTCTCCAAAATAGCGCGCCAATAAATAAGAGCTTACGCGTAAAGATGCTCTAGTATGATCTCCTCTATTAAGTAAATTCCATGCCACCTTGTACAACGGCGGTACGCTGTCCCTATCTATATAATTTGGACCGTTATGAACTGTAAAACCACTTAGTTTACGGGATAACTCCTTTAGAACTTTTGGCTCTACAAGCCCTGTAATAAACTGATTAACTTCTTCGGTGTAATATAATGCTCTTAAACTAAACATTGGTCATTGGTTATTTTGGCCTGATTGCCCTAATGCTCATTATTTAAATCATTAAATTTATTTTTCTTTTTCTTATTTTAAAAGGAAACTATACTTTGATGAAACATTTGTTAAATATTTCATCAAAGTATTTCAAAGACTCTAAGGTTTTCCCATGAACTACTTATAGCCTTTAAAAGTACTGTTATTTAGGAATGGAGTTTACTCCACAACTAGCTAGATGGTTTATTCTATTATTCATAAGTGAATTTCTGCCCATCTAGCGCACTTTCTCCGTCAAAGCTATATGCCACAAGATATCCATCCTTTGCTACACTATAATCTAGACAGCAAATATTATCTTTAAAGAGTGACGGCTGACCTTCTGTTAACCAATAGTGCCCAAAGAAAACAGGTTTGTCCCCTTTTTCATAATAATCTGTATCCTTTAAATCGTTTACATCAATCGGTATATTTGGTAGCCCTTCATAAGCATGGACGCTAATTTCCTCATAAGTCATTTGCGATGGATCTTCCCACCACCTAATCCTCGTCTCCCTTCGCTCGTTACCATCCTTATCTTTAAAGAAAAGTTTTCCGGGTAATGGAATTTCCTTTCCTTTTAAGGTGTTTTCAATAGCATTGTATAATTCTGTGCCTTTCTTTACAGATTCACGGAGTAAATCATCGTTTAGTTTATTGTTATTTAAATGTTGCTTTAGGTAGGCTATGCTTTTATAATCCCAACAGGCGTGTACTGCTCTAAAGGTATCGGTTTCGTAGAATAGCGGTAGCGTTTTAAACCACTCCAAGTACATTTTAAATTCTTCCTCCCTATTTTTAAACTGGTCTATTGTTGCTTGGAGCTGACCTTTATTTTTTTCCGAATGTTCCCTTAAATATTTACCATCAGAATCTTGCGCATAAAAACACAGCGCATTGTATTCGTGGTTCCCTATTAACGCAATGGCGCTCCCATGGTCTACCATTTGCTTTACAATTTCTAAGGTTCCCCTGATTTTTGGCCCTCTATCAATATAGTCCCCAACAAATAAAACTTTCCTGTTAGGGTGGGCATAATGGTTGTCTTTTTTAGCATAACCTAGCTTTTCGAGCAACTCTTCAAGTTCGTCGGCGTATCCGTGTATATCGCCAATTAAATCTATCATTAATTGTTTATTTTATTTATAAAAATTCTACAGGTTGTTATTATAATATTATCCCCTAATGTTAGTTAAGTCCTCTAAATCTCTATAAAAATAAGGCTGTTGAAAAATTGAACACCAATCTCGCTTAATAGCAATACCTTCCTATTCTATAATTTCTATGAACACTAATTTTAAAATCTTAGAGGATGTTCTTTACACCTAATTCAGTAAACATTACCTTACAAACTTAAAAGAATATTCCATATTTTTTCTTTATATTTGAAATATTATTACGAATCACGCTAAGTGATAGCAACCTGCCCAAACAGGCGAAGGTGTTAAAACAATGAGCCTAACCAAAAGGAAAAATATGTTTATAACCCATTTTTTTAACAGAAACTAGCGTTGCGTGCTTTTGATAACACAAAAGGACAAGGAAACTGGTGTTCAAAATTAAAATGATTGTATAAAGGAACAGCGCATTAAAGGGTGAGCAGCACTGTTAGAGTAGCTAAGCCAATACCGGTGGATTTGGTATCTAAGAACCTATTATTTAAACTAAAACAAACTATGACAACACTTACCATTGGAAAAATCTTACACCACTACCAAGAACACTTAACAGACTATGAAATTGAAAAAGTAAGGGAAATACAAAGAAAACCAACCCCCTTTGCTACCCAGGTCAAAAATTTACGGTTGGCCCTATTTGGGGAAGAATATGATTTTATGGGAGATTCCGGGGCAGATTCTAAAGACAGGTCAAAAGGAATAAGCCCCATGTCCCAGGAATACACAGACCGCGTTAATAAAAAAAGGGAAACTTTTGGGGTGAGTCCGCTAGGAGAGGCCGGATATGCACAGGACAACTCTTCCCTTCTGTTTTGTGAAGAGGTGGTACGGCACACCAAAAACTACAAGGAGCTTTTAGAGCTTAAGAGAAGAAACGCCAAACAGATTGTGTTTGTAGATATGGATAATGTTTTGGTGAATTTTCAGTCCGGAATCGATCGTATTTCAGAGGAAGACAAAGCAACATATGAAGGAAATTTGGACGATGTACCTGGTATTTTCGCTTTAATGGATCCCTATGAAGGTGCCATTGAAGGTTTTAAGTGGCTAAGCAAGAATTTTGACACCTATATTCTATCCACCGCTCCTTGGGACAACCCTTCTGCCTGGACGGACAAATTGCTCTGGGTGAAACAACATTTGTCTAAAGCTGCCTACAAAAGATTAATCCTATCGCACAACAAACATTTAGCAAAAGGCGATTTCCTTATTGATGACCGTACGGCAAACGGCGCCGGAAAGTTTGCTGGCAAGCATATTCACTTTGGGGCAGAAGGGAAAGGGTTTGAGGATTGGAAAGCGGTAATCGCTTACATGAAGAATTTGGCTTAAAATTATAGGAGAAATTAAAATCGAACTAAAAAAATGTTTTACTCTAAACCGAACTGATGTGGCCTTAAAACTCCATAGGATTGAAAATCTATTGGTAAAAAAGAAAAGCAATTCTACCCTAGTTAAAATAATGGTGGAATATGCCACCTTAAAACAACAATTGGAGAACGCTCCTAGTCAGTCTTGGTATTTTAAACAGGCAGTAGCTTCAAATACGCAGCGGTTGGAAACCTTAACGGAAGATTTTGAAGTTATAAGAGAGCTATTTAACAACGTACCCATAGATTTATTTATCCATAAAATCAATGAAAACAATTCGATCAGAGCACGTTATAAAGGAAAAGGCATGAATGCGGTACTCTATATGGTCTGTACTGCATTAGGTAAGGAGAATGAATTCTTGTCGGAACTGGTTCGGTTGAAGAGTAAAACAAAAACCTTAATGCCATTGGTCTATTATTTGCAGCAGCCAGAAGAGTTTTTAAAATTTATCGACTAAATTATTGTTCAACAAACAAACCTAATATAAAATGGCGATTCAATATCACGACCAAAACGCAACCATAAACCCAAGGTATTATGACTTTTAAAGCACTTATACTAAACACTGCCTGGCCAAGTATTTCATCCAAATTTTCAGAAATCTATCCAGAGGGAAAGAAAAATATGAAGGGCTATGAACTAGTATTTGAAAAATTAAAAACATTGGAGCCAGTAAAGACGGATACGTGGTTAGTTATAGAATCGGTAACCCATGGTTATAACAACTATGTTGATGTTGCTGGACTATGTAAGTATCCTAAAACAGAAGAAGAAAAATACGCACAGGGAATAGAATTCACCCCTTGGGCTGAATGGTTGGGAATGGAAATCAGTAAAGAAGGTTTAGCAGCTTATTCGACCCAGGAAATAATTGTCCATTGTTTGTATGAAATGACCTATGTAGGCTTTTCCGAAGAGGACATTCAAAAAGCACTTAACAGGCCCAAAAAAAATAGAGAAGACCGAAAGCCTATGACAGAGGAAGAACAAGATAAGATTAGGACTTCTATTGAAGATTTTTTAAATGAAGGGGAAGAAGAAGATTAACAACAACATAACTTAAACTAATAAAAATGTAATATGTGGAAAACAACAACAAAACTATCACTTTAGGTGGTGTCCCCAACCCTTTGAACAATACAGTAGTGATTGTAGTGGGTGGTGTGGCTGCGGATAAACCAAGTATTCTAGGTGACTCATTGGACTTAAATGGGATAACTATCAGTTCAGATAAGGCGTATGCTTTAGCTATGCAATCAAACAAAGCAAGAGCCGAATTGATGGACCGATGGGGTCTGGAAATCAATAAAGTAGATATGTCCAATCCCGAGGAAGTGGATGATATGTATTATAAAATCGATCGGGTGGCACATCCATCGGCATGGACTCCAAAAGAGTTAAGCTCATGGCTAAATCGAAATAAGCCTGAAATAAAGCCGAATCTAATTTATTTAGATGCAGTCGATGAAAGTATAGACTTCTTTAACCTCGCACATGCAATAAAGGGATATGGGTATGATAAGAAGGACATCCACGTAGTATGGATAGCCGAGAGCTTGGACACGGTTAAGAGTAGAAAATTAGATAGTAAAGGTAGACCCACTACTGCTGCTGTGATATCTCAAACACATTGGTTCATAACTAGATTGATGAAAAATTTATTAACTGATCCCTCCTATGAATCTAAATATATGGACGGTGATATTTGGATGGTAATGGAGAATGATCGCATTATCCAATTAAAGGAGTCCGGAAGTCCGGTTAATAAAAATAAGTTAACCAAGGAGGTAATGGACATGTTTGAACAATCTCCAGATCATATCTCATCAGATTTTAACACCAATAAAAAGAAAAAGTCAAAAAAGCAATTTAATAGGGAAATACGAGAGAGGCATCTTAGGAATCAAAAGCAAAGTGATATTGATGCTCTTTGGGACACTATCGAAAAACGGTATTTTTGAAAAATAACAGGGTTTTCAATTGACAACCCATAAGTAGCACAGTGTTCTAGTAGGTTTTAAACACTGTCTAGACCTCCGCCAAAAACGATCCAATTTCTTAGAAAGGAGCAATAATTATAGAATTCTTAATTTAGGATAACCCTAAACTAAGAAAATGACGTACTCTATTACTAT
>NZ_VVIN01000046.1:0-30715 GCF_008711145.1 Arenibacter lacus | reverse complement strand
TATTTATCCAACAAGTATTTAACAACCGTTTCGTTAAAGAATAATGGCTGCTCTACATTTACCACATGGCCACATTTTTCTACTACCACCAAAGAAGATGAAGGGTGCTGGGAAACCATTTTCCTTATCGTGGGCAAAAACAGATAATCTTCCTCCCCCATCATATACAAGGTAGGGATATTGATATCTACCGACCTGAAAAATCGCAACAAAGGATTAATCTCCGAGGTAAGCTTAAACCATCTAATAAATTCCTTTTGATATAACTTCTTAGCCTCCCTAACAAATAACAAGCGCGATTCCTTGTGGTTTTTATTAGGCATGATTACAAATGCGAAAAATTTATACAACCACAAATAAGGAACTATAGACTTAAAAATAACACCTAGGCGTATAAGCACCTGAGACCTAAAGTTCAACTTCATAATGGCTCCCCCCATTATCATACTTTCTACCCGGCAAGGGTGTTTTTCCGCCAAATTCCTAATAAGGATAGTCCCCAAGGAAATACCTATAAAATGGGATTTTTGGATTTTCTCATGGTCTATAACCTCCAGGATATCATTGGTTATGGTATCAAAGGTATATTTATCCAAAAAGGCATCTTTTAAATGCAACTTGGAATTACCATGTCCTCTTAAGTCCAAAAGAAGCACGTTAAAGTGCTTTTTAAACTCCCGCAATTGCTTGTACCATATGGTAGAACTACCTCCTGCTCCGTGCACAAATGTGACCCACTTGCTAGAAGACTTATGGAGATACGTGGTGTAACTGATCAATTCTAAACTAAATTTATAAGGTATCTATTGGTATTACAAACCAAATAAACATCAAAAGTAACCAAACTTGGCTTAGGGTTTTAATTTAAGGTTAAATTAAAATCAAATTAACTGATTTTTAACCATATACACGTTTTTAGGTGCATTTCAACACCTAATTTAGGTGTATATTTGAAGGAAATAAATTGATAAAAATGAAAAAACTATGAAGAATCAAAATTGCAGGGTAGGAAGTGTTACCCAATTAAACATGGGCGCCAATGCCGTTCCGCTGTTAGAACTACAATACCGTAATTTTATGGAAAAAGCATCCCAGTTAAAATACACCAATACCCAATTGGCAGAATTTCTAGAATGCAAGGCGGAACGCATTAATGCCTTATTGAAAAAGCTCTCAAAATAGTCTCTATTTTTTGAGCTGCAGACTCATTTGCGTTTGCAGCTCCTCTGCCTTCTTCGCGGCGGCTTCAGCAAAATCTTTCCCATTAGACGCATAGATAATTCCCCTTGAAGAGTTCACCAAAAGCCCAATATCATCGGTCATTCCGTACTTACACACCTCTTCCAAACTACCTCCCTGGGCCCCCACTCCAGGAACTAAGAGAAAACTAGTAGGAATAATAGTGCGTATTTCTTTCAAATACTCAGCTTTTGTTGCCCCCACCACATACATCAGGTTTTCTGAATTTACATAGGATTTGGAGGTTTCTAAAACCTCTTTATACAACTCCTGGCCATTTACCATTTTAGTTTGAAAATCGAACGCCCCTTTATTGGAAGTTAATGCCAATAGTATGGTATGCTTCTCTTTAAACTCCAGGAACGGCTCTACGGAATCTTTACCCATATAGGGTGCAATGGTCACGGAATCGAAACCGAGGTCTTCAAAAAAAGCCTTGGCATATCTAGTGGCCGTATTCCCTATATCGCCTCGTTTGGCATCTGCAATAGTAAATTGCTCTGGATAATGGGTATTTAAATAGGCTATAGTCTTCTCCAATGCACGCCACCCCTTAATACCATAGGCCTCATAAAAGGCCATATTAGGCTTGTATGCCACACATAAGTGATGTGTAGCATCTATGATAGCCTTGTTAAAGGCAAAAATAGGATCTTCCTCCTCTAAGAGGTGTGCTGGAATTTTATCGAGGTCGGTGTCTAAACCGACACATAAAAAAGATTCTTTCTTCCGAATCTGTTCAACTAAAAATTGGGTGGTCATTGTTATTAGAATATCTCGGAAGCCTCTTTTAATTTTTCTGTATTTTCTACCATGCTCAGCTCATCGATTATACGCTGGATATCCCCGCCCATAATATTCTGCAAGTCGTACAAGGTTAAACCAATTCTATGGTCTGTAACCCTGCCCTGAGGGTAGTTATATGTTCTAATTTTTGCCGAGCGGTCACCACTACTCACCTGAGAGTTTCTTTTAGCAGCATCCTCTTCCTGCTTCTTAGCCAACTCCAAATCGTACAAACGAGAACGCAATACCTTAAAGGCTTTTTCTTTGTTCTTGTGCTGCGACTTTTGATCTTGACACTGCGCAACCAATCCGGTGGGAACGTGGGTTAATCGCACTGCAGAATAGGTGGTGTTCACCGACTGCCCTCCTGGACCTGAAGAACAGAAATAATCTACACGTACATCCTTGGGGTCTATTTGCACATCAAAATCATCAGCCTCGGGCAATACCATCACGGTTGCTGCACTGGTATGCACCCTGCCCTGCGTTTCGGTTTGTGGTACCCGCTGTACTCGGTGTACCCCTGCCTCAAATTTTAAAGTACCATATACGTCCTCCCCGGTAACCTCAAACTGAATCTCCTTATAGCCACCACTTGTACCTTCACTCAGGTCTATCACATTGGTTTTCCATCCTTTAGATTCACAGTATTTGGTATACATCCGGAACAAATCCCCAGCAAAAATACTGGCTTCGTCCCCACCGGTACCGGCGCGAACCTCAACCACTACGTTTTTGGAATCTTCTGGATCCTTAGGGATCAGCATTAACTTGATCTCTTCTTCCAAGCCAGGCAGTTTACTCTTGGCTTCCTCTAACTGCATCTTGGCCATTTCGGACATTTCCGGATCACTGCCATCTGCTAAGATCTCTTCTGCTTCGGCAATATTATTGGTGATTTCTATGTATTGCGTTCTTTTATCAACCAGCTCCTTAAGGTCCTTATACTCCTTATTCAACTCCACATACCGCTTCTGGTCCGAAATAATATCGGGCTGAATGATAAGGTCTGAAACCTCATCAAAACGCTGTTTTACTATATTTAATTTATCAATCATACACTAACTTCTATCGTTATGCGAATTTACGATAAATTTGAACATAACCCCCAATTCCCTTTCAATAGATAGGATCATTTTATCCGGATTTCTTCCCAAATTCCAATTTCGCCTGTTAAATATCGCCCTCCTAAAAATTGCTCTGCAATGAAATCCGCAGTTACACTCTCCTCCAAAACCACTAGAACACACGCAATTAATGGTAAACAAGACAGCCACCATGATTAATTTAAAGAGAAAGGCAATCCATGGTAGAACAAGCAGTTAGGCTGCTAATACGGATTTGTAATAGACGAAAACATATGAGATATTAATAGTCCTAATATAAGCCACCAAGCGATACGCTCCTGGATATAAAAAGCGTGTTATATTACCTGCATTCAGACGGAGAACCCTTGACCTAGTCAAAAATCCGCAAGATAGTATCTGTAAGCTGGGTCTTAAATATTTTTAAAGGATTGTTGGTCACCTGGTTTATAGGTGTCCCATTCTGATTAAATTCCGACCCATGGGTAGCACATGAAAAAATACCCCCTTTTTCCGCATAGAACCTCACCTGATCCGTTTGCTCATGACTACAGATTTGACTAGCCGCCACATAATTCCCCTCCAAATTTTTTGCCACGACGATATCGGTGTACTTAAGGGATGGTTTGGACTTCACTAAAATAAAGCCCCCTTCTTCCGCTAAATTATCTGCCATTGGTGTACTTAGATCGATGGTGAAATCTACCCCTGTAGCCACTGGATTCTTATCCAAATTGTCTTCACTATCGGAAGAGCAACCATGCAAACAAGGAAATGCAAGCGCAAAAGCTGCCCCCGTACCCAAGGTGCGTAAAAAATCCTTTCTTTCCATACCCTCCTTTTATAAAAGGAAA
The DNA here is from genome assembly GCF_008711145.1 of Arenibacter lacus. Taxonomy (NCBI): domain Bacteria; kingdom Pseudomonadati; phylum Bacteroidota; class Flavobacteriia; order Flavobacteriales; family Flavobacteriaceae; genus Arenibacter; species Arenibacter lacus. The sequence goes on along the minus strand of NZ_VVIN01000046.1, from coordinate 26,751 downwards.
ACGCTGGAATTGATTAAAAAGTATTTCTAATACTCAAAGGTACCAAACTCACTTTTTATAGTGAGCTTTTTCTGGGCTCCTTCCGCTACCCTTCCTACGATCTGTGCATCTACCCCAAAGCTCTCTGAAATAGCTATCAACTCTTGTGCAATCTCGGGATTTACATAAAGCTCCAAACGGTGTCCGCAGTTAAACACTTGATACATTTCCTTCCAATCCGTCCCAGATTGCTCTTGTATCAGTTTAAAAAGCGGTGGAATAGGGAACATATTGTCTTTTACAATATGCAAGTCATCTATAAAATGAAGAATTTTGGTTTGGGCACCCCCACTACAATGGATCATACCATGGATATCCTGGGAGTTGAATTTGCTCAACATCTTTTTTACGATGGGCGCATAGGTACGGGTAGGAGACAACACCAATTTCCCAGCATCCAAAGGAGCACCTGGCACGGCATCGGTTAATTTTACATTCCCAGAATACACCAAGTCTTCTGGAACGGAAGCATCATAACTTTCTGGATATTTCTCGGCTAGGTATTTGGCAAACACATCGTGCCTTGCAGAGGTAAGGCCATTACTTCCCATCCCTCCATTGTACTCGTCCTCATAGGATGCCTTACCAAAGGATGCCAAGCCTACAATAACATCTCCTGCCTGTATATTAGCATTATCAATAACATCACTTCGTTTCATCCTAGCGGTTACCGTAGAGTCTACAATTATGGTGCGGACCAGGTCTCCCACATCGGCCGTTTCACCCCCGGTAGAACGAATAGTAATTCCGTGTTTTTCAAGATCGGAAATCAATTCTTCCGTACCGTTGATGATGGCAGAAAGCACCTCTCCGGGTATTAAATTTTTGTTTCTTCCTATGGTAGAAGACAACATAATATTGTCCGTAGCCCCCACACAAATTAAGTCGTCAATATTCATAATCAGGGCATCCTGGGCAATCCCTTTCCAAACCGAAAGGTCGCCAGTCTCTTTCCAGTACATATAAGCCAAGGAAGATTTTGTTCCCGCACCATCTGCATGCATCACAAGGCAATGGTCGTCATCATTGGTAAGATAGTCCGGGACTATTTTACAAAAGGCCTGTGGAAACAATCCTTTATCAATATTCTTTATTGCGTTATGCACGTCTTCCTTGGAGGCAGAAACCCCTCTTTGACTGTATCGTTTACTATTAGATGAACCCATGATCAAATATTTGGCACAAAAATAGCAGAATCCACTAAAAAAAGCCCATAAATTATGGGCTTTTAATACAACTCTTTTAGAAAAGGGATCTTATTTGATAAAGAGAAGCTCCCTGTATTTAGTAAGCGGCCAATATTCATCGCCCACCAATCGCTCTAATTTATCACAATGGTAACGTATTTCATCAAAATGGCTTCTCACCTTATCGCAATAAGCAAAGGCTTTTTCCTGAACATCTACCATTTGATTAGCTTTTTTACGCTCCTCTACCATGGCATCGGTCTTTACCTTAATAACCTTTAAATGCCCAGAGATACGAGAAACAATATCCAGTTGACTTTCGGCCATCTTCTTAAATTCGTCTCCATAAATAGCCTTTAGACCATTTATATTCTCAATTAAATCATTCTGGTACTTTACGGCTGCTGGAATAATATAGCTATATATTAACTCGTTAAACACCCTACCTTCAATTTGGATGTGCATAATATACTCTTCCAGCTCCACTTCTTGCCTCACCTTCACCTCAATGTCGCTCATCACATTCATGGATTTAAAGAGCTCTAGGCTTTCCTTTGAGGTAAGCACTTGAAGGGCTTGTGGGGTATTTTTATTATTACTGAGTCCCCTAGTTGCTGCTTCTTTCTCCCAAGCTTCACTATACCCATCTCCTTCGAACCTAATTCTCTTGGAGGTTTTAATGTACTCTCTTAGCACATTAAAAATAGCCTCATCCTTTTTAAGGCCCTTGTTAGCTATTAGTCCATCCACTTCCTTTTTAAACACCTGCAACTGTTTAGCCACAATGGTGTTTAGAATCATCATTGGCTTAGCGCAATTTGCCTTAGAGCCAACCCCCCTCATCTCAAACTTATTACCAGTAAAAGCAAATGGCGAGGTACGGTTACGATCGGTATTATCCAGTAGTATTTCTGGTATCTTACCTACCACGTTCAGTTTCAGGTCTGTTTTCTCCTCTGGAGACAACTTCCCCTTAGTAACCCCTTCCAACTCATTGAGCACTTCGTTTAACTGCTCCCCTATAAATATGGATAGAATGGCAGGAGGCGCCTCACTAGAACCTAATCTATGGTCATTACTAGCAGAGGCGATAGAAGCGCGCAACAATTCCTCATAGGTATCCACTGCTTTAATGGTATTAACGAAGAAGGTTAAAAACTGTAGGTTTTTCATGGGTGTAGACCCAGGACTTAAAAGATTCACCCCTGTATTGGTAGAAAGCGACCAGTTATTGTGTTTTCCAGAACCGTTTATCCCAGCGAAAGGTTTTTCGTGGAAAAGCACCTTAAAGTTGTGCTTATCCGAAACCTTCTCCATGACATCCATTAATAGGAGGTTATGATCTACCGCCAAATTGGTCTCCTCAAAGATGGGAGCAAGCTCAAATTGATTTGGAGCCACTTCGTTATGACGGGCTTTTACCGGAATACCCAATTTGGTACATTCCTTTTCCAATTCTTTCATAAAGCTGAGCACTCTTTTTGGAATTACCCCAAAGTAGTGATCGTCCAACTGCTGTCCTTTGGCTGCAGACTGCCCTACCAAGGTTCTCCCAGTAAGTCCAATATCTGGACGGGAATATGCCAAAGCTTTGTCTACCAAGAAGTATTCTTGCTCCCATCCTAGGGTAGCAATCACCTTGGTAACGTTTTTATCAAAATATTTAGCAACCGCCGTGGCTGCCTCATCCATAGCATTCAGCGCCCTAAGTAAAGGTGCCTTGTTATCCAAAGCTTCCCCAGTATAGGCTACAAACACAGTGGGAATACATAAGGTATTACCATATAGGAACGCAGGGGAGGTAGGATCCCATGCGGTATAACCGCGAGCCTCAAAGGTGTTTCTGATACCACCATTAGGAAAACTAGAGGCATCGGACTCTTGCTGAACCAACTCTCCACCCCCAAATTTTTCCATTGCCCTACCATTTAATGGCAGATCAAAAAAGGCATCGTGCTTTTCAGCCGTAGCATTGGTCAAGGGTTGAAACCAGTGAGTATAATGGGTAGCCCCCATAGTAATAGCCCAAGACTTCATTCCTTCGGCCACCTGATCTGCTACCTTACGATCTATTTTAGTCCCAGACATTACCGCCCCCTTAATTCGATCAAAGGCTTCTTGAGTCAGGAACTGCCTCATTCTTTCCTCATTAAATACGTTGACGCCAAAATATTCTGAACGTCTTCCTTTCTCTTTAACCTCTATCCTATTCCGCTGATTACTACGGGCTATGGCACTAAACCTTTGTTTTGACATGTATAATTTTTTTACAAAAGTAACAAATCCACAAAATAAACCATCTAAAAAATAAAATATAATAATACACCCCATAAAATATGGGGGTGTCAAAAAAAATAACCACTTTTTTAAAATTAACCCCCTAATTTTTAAGGGTGCTTTTGTAAAAATCGTAAATTTGTTACTGTAATTAAAAACCAATAACACATTATGGGCAAGTCTAAATTAGAATACATTTGGCTGGATGGATACCAACCCACCCAGAACATGAGGAGCAAAACCAAGGTAGTAGATAACTTCAGCGGAAAGCTAGAAGACTGCCCCGTTTGGTCCTTTGACGGAAGTTCTACCCGACAAGCGGATGGAAACTTATCGGATTGCGTATTGCAACCTGTTGCTATTTACCCAGATCCGGGTCGCACCGATGGATATTTGGTAATGAACGAAGTAATGAACGCTGATGGGACACCCCACCCCTCCAATGCAAGAGCCCTCATTGATGATGACAATGATGATTTTTGGTTTGGTTTTGAGCAGGAATACTTTATAATGGATGTAAAGACAGAGCTACCTTTGGGATTCCCCAGAGGAGGATATCCTAAACCTCAAGGAATGTACTACTGTTCTGTTGGAGGATTAAACACCCATGGCAGGGACTTGGTAGAAGAGCATGCCGATGCCTGTATTGAAGCTGGTTTAAATTTTGAAGGAATCAATCAGGAAGTAGCCTGCGGACAATGGGAATTCCAGTTATTTGCAAAAGGAGCTAAAAAAGCAGGTGATGAAATCTGGATAGCCCGTTATTTATTAGACCGTTTAACGGAAAGACACGGGTATTATATTGAATACCACCCCAAACCACTAGGTGATACCGATTGGAACGGTTCCGGAATGCACGCAAATTTCTCTAACACCACCCTGAGAACCTGTGGATCTAAAGAAGTTTATGAGAAAATATGTGAAGCCTTCCGCCCTGTTGTTGAAGAACATATTGCCGTATACGGGGCGTTTAACGACCAGCGTTTAACAGGAAAGCACGAGACGGCTTCTATTCATGATTTCTCATATGGCATTTCCGATCGCGGTGCTTCCTTACGGATTCCGATCTACACCGTCTCTAATGGATGGAAAGGATACCTAGAAGATCGTAGACCCGCCTCTAATGGGGATCCTTATAAAATTGCGGGACGAATTATACAAACCGTAAAATCCGTAGTACTGGAACCTCAACACGCTTAGAAGAAATTATTTCTTTTACGAAAAAGTCGCTAAATCAATTTAGCGGCTTTATTTTTTTTTCCGCCAACCTAGAGTTCTTAATAAAAAAACTAGTTATCAGCTATTTTACGACAAAGTAAGATATACAAAGACGCCATAGCTAGTCAAGAGAATTAACCCATCTCTCCACCCCAAACGCAAGCCCTTAGGAAAGAATACCAAGGGTAGTATCAGGAATGAGATGCCCAGCATCCAAAAAATATCACTGGTTAGCAGTCCCTGATCCATTACAGTTATAGGTGTTATCATCGCAGTAATTCCCAACACGGCCAAAAGATTGAAAATATTGGATCCTATAAGGTTACCCAATGAAATAGCTTTCTCCTTTTTCAACACGGCTATTACGGAAGCGGCCAACTCTGGAATACTTGTTCCTATAGAAACAACGGTAATAGCTATTACACGCTCACTTACCCCATAAGATTTAGCGAGACCCACAGCGCCAGAAATCAACCATTCAGAACCACCCCACAGGGCCACTCCCCCTAAACCTAAATACAATATTGTTTTGAATAATGGCAAGGGCACGTCATCTTCTGGCAACTCATCTTCCACCGCTGTCTTCTGGAATCGCAGGAGATAGACCAAAAAAAAGAAGAGTAAAACCACCATTGCTAAGCCTTCCCATCGCTGCAACTCCCCATCAAAATATATAAATACGAAAAACAACAAGGAAGCCAACATCATTACTGGCCAATCCGTAGTATAGAAACTTTTCTTGACGTCTATTTTAGACAATATAACGGTAATCCCCAGCACCAATCCGAGATTGGCAATATTAGAACCAACTACGTTACCTAGGGCAAGATCAGGAAATCCTTCCAAGGCTGCATTTACACTAACAATTAATTCCGGAGCAGATGTTGCAAAAGAAACCACCGTCATCCCGATCACTATCTTTGGAATGCTCAATCGCAAAGACAGGGCAACCGCCGCTTTTAAAAGCCAGTTACCACCGAGAATCAATAATACCAATCCACCGATTATTAAAAGTATATCCTGCATCAGAAAAGTTTGTCGCAAATATAAACATCTCCCCATATTTTGAATATTTTTTTTTGACCCAACCCGAGAATCCAGTAACGCAATCCCCAGACAGACCGTAAAAAGCAACAGCAACATACCGCAATTGGCTCCCACCATCAACAAGAAGACACCGGAAAACCATCAACACTATAAAAAGCATCCTAGGGCTCAAGAATTTTATTACAACTAGCTTACTATATTTGCAATTCTATAGTGATAATAAATCCAATAAAGATGAAAAAGAAATTCTTTAAATTTTTGGCTCAGATCAATAAGAGGATATTGCCATCATTCTCCAAAAAGGGGCTGGATTTGTCCAGAGCAACCAAATGGCAAATGGCCGTCATTGGGTGGCGATATTATGTAACCATTAATGCCTTGGACTAGCTATTCTGGGAGAGCCCTAGAATTTTATCAAGGAAGCAATAGGATAACCACTCAGCTTATCACTCCCCTTTAAATCTTGCAACTCCAACAGAAAGTTACACTGAACCACCTCACCTCCCAAGCGTTCTACCAATCTACAAACCGCACTTGCCGTTCCACCGGTTGCAAGCACATCGTCGTGTATTAGGACTTTATCCCCATAAACAATGGAATCTGAATGGATTTCCAGGGTGTCTTTCCCATACTCCAGGTCGTAGGTTTCGCTTATTTTAGAAAAAGGAAGCTTTCCCGGTTTGCGCACAGGTACAAATCCGGCCTTTAGATCTACCGCCAACATAGGGGCAAAGAAAAACCCTCTACTCTCCATTCCCACCACTTTATCTATGTTTTTATCTTCCAATAACTGCAAAAGTGCCTCTTTTGCAGCAGCCAACGCAGCGGCATCTTGCAATAATGGCGTTATATCCCTAAAAACAATGCCTTTTTCGGGAAAATCGGGTATGTTTCTTATGTATTTATTAAATTCCATTTATTTCGTCTCTGTTATTTTGCTGTAAATGTAAAAAGAAATATATTTGCAGCCCGAAACTAAATCATCTTTGATTTATTTCACTCGGCCTCGTGGCGCAACTGAATAGCGCATCTGATTACGGCTCAGAAGGTTACAGGTTTGAATCCTGTCGAGGTCACGAATAAATAGTTCGATAAGAAAAAACGCCAAGCTTGCTTGAGCGTTTTTTTGTTTGAACTATTTTCAAAGCGGAGCTTTGTCAGGAAAAGCGAAGCTAATCCTATTGCGATCACATCGCTCAAGAAACCACGCTCCCATTTTTAGGCGTTACACTCCTTCCGTTACTTAAACTTGCGCCCGATCAATCCAAAAATAAGATTTACAAAGACCACTAGTCCCGTGAATAGGATCAGATCTGTTACCAAATAAAGAGCTGCTATACATCCGGCCGCGGCACTGCACCAAACGGTGGCAGCAGTTGTTAGCCCTTTCACAGATCCCTCTTTTTTAAGGATGACCCCTGCTCCTAAAAATCCTACACCGGTCACCACCTGACTCAACACCCTAGTAACATCTGTAAATTCTACTCCCTGAAACTGCAAGGACAGCATCACAAAGCCACATGCCCCAAGAGACACCAGCATGTTGGTCTTTAACCCTGCGTCCTTCCCCTTAAACTCACGCTCCATTCCGATGAGTAAGCCGGCTATCACCGCCAACAAAATTTTAAAAAGAAAATCGGAGGTAAATCCAAAATCGGGTTTTTCCCCGATCGCCCCCAGCATCAGCAACCCTACTACGTCCTTTCCAAAAATTAATGTAGCACTCATACCCTTCCCTCTTTTAAATCGCGCCATGACTAAGCCTCCATTATTTCACCTCAACCATAATCGCGCCATAATTCCTTTGTCTGTATAACAAAATAAGAAAATAAAAAAAGAATGATTTTACTGCATTGAAAGGAATTGTAACACAATCCACTCTTTAATAGTTATCACCAACCTAGAAACTCGGCGGACGAACTGCAAAAAATAATCGGGGCCTAAGCTGCGAAAAGCCTAGACCCCGAATTAAACCGTTTAGCACAAAGCGATGGTTTTACAAAACCTCCGTTTCAGCTTAATTAAACCCGATATTTTTTAAAGCCTTATGACTAATTTTAATAGCCTCTAAGGGCTCCAAACCATCAAAGGTTTGATCTTGCTCTACCATATAAAATTTCATCCCAGATAGCTCTCTTTTGCTTAGTATACGGGAAAAATCAATAGTACCCGTTCCAACCGGTGCAAATCGGCCTTTTTTGTCCATATCCTTTACATGCCAGCTTATAAAACGCCCAGGATATTTCTCAAAATAGGCAATAGGATCAACCCCTGCCTTAGTCACCCAAAACAGATCCATTTGATAGTTGACATATTTTGGATCGGTGTTTTCTAACAGATAGTCAATGGGTACCACGCCCTCCCTATCCTCCACAAACTCAAAATCATGATTGTGGTAAAGCAGCTTCAGTCCGGCTGCATGCGCTTTTTCCCCAAGCGTATTTAATATTCCTGCTAGCTTGGCCGCTCCGCCTGTCATTCCCATGGACTTAGTTTCCTGATCATAGATAAAATGGCCCATTGGCGGTATGGGCACTACAAAATATTCAAAGCCAGCAGCTTTTACATCGGCCATCATGGCATCTGCATTTTCCAAAGTAACACTCCCCTGGTGAGCACTAATTGGCCTTAAATTCAATTTATTTAAATACGCTTTAAAATCGGCCGGTGCCATCCCATAGAACTTTCCATCGGCATAACCTGCCGCCTCAATATTTTTATATCCAGCATCTGCCACTGCTTGGAGGGTAGCTTTAGCATCTTGTTTCATATCGTTGCGCACGGTATACAATGCCAGCCCTCCAAATTGATCTTGGGCATTACCAATAAACATCCCGATTAATAAAAGGGACAATACAACATTACTTAATCTCGATATTTTCATACTATTAGTGTTTAGGGAAAGAATTTCCGTTAAGGTTCTATTTCAAATTTAACTAATTAACTACAATTGATTGCCACCCTCTCCTAATTATCACAATAATCACCACAGGGATATCTTTGGGACAGTCATTGCTAAAGACGTCCATAGCACTCAATACAAACAAAAGCGCACAAAAATCGCCTAAACAAGCCTTCAGCGACTCCACATTCCACTTTAAGTAGTGGTTTTCAAAATAAAAAACCCCAGGACAACTTCCTGGGGCCTTACTACTTTAGTTTACTTAAAGCTGTATCTACGCCTCACAACTAGCACACTCTTTTTTCTGTCTAAATTTTTGCGCGGCATTCATACTATGCTGATAGTAGAGGGATTTTAAGCCCAATTTCCAAGCAGTGACATGGATCTTGTTTATTTCCTTCACCGGCATATCTGGATGCACGATAAGATTCACCGACTGCCCTTGATCTATATGATTCTGGCGATTTGCAGCTTGGTAAACAATATCCATCTGATCTATCTCCGAGTAGGTTTTAAACACCTCTTTCTCCAAGTCCGAAAGGAAATCTAAATGCTGCACAGACCCATCATAATCTCGGATACTACGCCACACCTCTTGGGTATTTTTTCCTTTTTCCTCTAGTAGCGCCTCTAGGTATGGATTTTTAATAGTGGTTTTAATCTTGGCAATATCTTTCACATAGATATTAGACCAAATAGGCTCTATCCCTTGTGAAACCTGCCCTAGAATAAAAGCGGAGGAAGTTGTAGGAGCAATAGCATTTAAAGTAGCGTTACGTCTACCATACCCTTTAAGCACCTTAGGCTCTCCAAATCTATCGGCCAATTCACTTGAAGCGGTATAGGATTTCTCCTTAATCAATTTAAAGATTTCACTATTTAGGTTATAGGCTTCCTGACTATTAAAGGGCAACATTTTGGATTGCAAAAACGAGTGCCATCCCAATACTCCTAAGCCCAATGCCCTATTTTCCTTTGCAAAGTTATAGGCCCGTTCCATGAATAGGAAGGTTTGGCGGTCTTCCCTTTCCTCGGAATCCCTATATTCCTCTAATTTTTCTATAAATTCCGTAATTACCGCATCCAGAAAATAAACCATTGTTTCCACCGCATCGGTATCTTTCCACTTATCATAATGCAATAAGTTTACGGAAGATAGCACACAAACAAAAGACCACTCGTCATTGGAGGGCAGCATAATTTCTGTACAAAGGTTACTGGCATAGATGGTATGCTTCTCATTTCGGTACACATCGGCGGCAGCGTTGTTTGCATGATCTTTAAAAAAGATATAGGGGTACCCCATCTCACCTCTTCGCTGCAATACCTTTGCCCAGATGGTTCTCTTTTCTACATCCCCATCTATCATTTCCTGCATCCATTTATCCGTTACGGTAACCCCATGGGTCAGTTCCTGAATAGGATTCCCTTCGGTACCAATCTCCAAAAACTCCATAATGTCTGGATGCTCTACGGGCAAGTAGGGTGAAAAACGACCACGTCTTACCGAGCCCTGACTTACTACATCTACCATAGACTCGAACAACTGCATAATATGAACAGCTCCCGATGCCTGTCCGTTATTTTTTACTTCAGCGCCACGATGACGGATCTTTCCGAAATACCCGGAGGTACCCCCTCCTAATTTAGACATCATCCCTACTTCCGATTGGGTGTACAAAATATTCCCCATATCATCGTCTATGTGAGATCCAAAACAGCTAATAGGGAGTCCTCTTTTCTTCCCAAAGTTAGACCAAACAGGGGAAGCCAAAGAGTAGAAGCCCTGAGACATATACCCATAAAATTTATCTGAGTACCCTGGTATTTGAAGAATCTCCTCTGCTCTATCGGCTATTTCCCGGATGCGCTCTTCGGCAGACATTCCATTGGAGATATATCCTAAGGCCAGGAAGTTTCTACTATGTTCGGTTAACCATTCAAAACCTTTATTGTTTTTTTCTTTACTCTTTTCTAGCGCTTCTTTTCTAGACGCTATTAGCAATTCGCTCTGGTTGGTGGTTTGGACTTCGGAATCTGCGGTCAATTTGTTATCGTTCATATTAAAAAAGGTCTTCACTGGTTATACTTTGGGTTCTTTTACTATAATTTATGGATCGCTTAACGAAGAAATCTCCGTGTTTGGTGCCTATAATCTCGTCATCAAACCACTCTGTTTCCGCTATGAGCGTTTGATCTATTTCAAATATTTTTCCAATCCCAATACTCTCTAGGGATTTATTAAAGCGGTCTTTTATAAACTCGTTAACTAAGTTTTTGGGTAAAAAGTCCAATTCTCCTGCCTCAAAGATCCAATCGATAATTTTACTCTCCGCCTCAAAAGACTCCCTACACATTTCCTGAATCATTAGCTCATAATCCTCATCGAACCAATCTGGATTTTCTTGTTTTATAATTTTAATAAGGTCAATTCCAAAATCCCCATGGATCTGCTCTTCTTTAGAAGTAGCTTCTACGACATTGGAAATTCCCTTAAGCATATTTTTATGCTTGTTAAAAGCCATGATGATCAAAAATTGGGAAAAGAGGGAAACGTGCTCTATAAAGAGTGAGAAGAGCAAAACTGACTCTGCATACTCTCTATTATCCTCACTTTTGGCATTTCTAAGGGCGGTTTCCAAATACTGCACCCGTTTCATGATCGCCGGTTTCTTTTTCAGGTTTTTAAACTCTTCGTTCAGCCCCAAAATCTCCAAAAGATGGGAATAGGCATCATGGTGTCTAACCTCACTTTCGGCAAAGGTAGAACCCACCGAACCTATTTCCGGTTTTGGCATCCTATGGTATAAATCTCCCCAGAAGTTTTTTACGGCTACTTCTATTTGCGAAATAGCAAGCATGGTATTCTTGATGGCAGAGCGCTCAACATCTGTAAGTAAAGCCTTAAAGTCCTGTATGTCACTAGTGAAGTTAAATTCGGTATGAATCCAATAGGAATGCCTTATGGCTGGCACGTATTCGTACAGCTCTGGATATTCGTAAGGTTTAAGATTGAGTCGCTTTTCAAAAATATTGCTTTTACGTTTTTTGGCTTGCTCGTTCCTATATAGGATATAGGCTTTTGCCACCTCAAAAAAGCCACTTTCCATTAATTTTGTCTCCACCAGATCTTGCACCTCCTCAACTGTAGGCACATAGTCTCTATCCTTCTCTTTTCGTTCTGCAAGAAATGTGTACACCAATTCGGTTATACGCTCGGCATCGGCGGGCTCACCCTGTTCTACGGCTGTCATGGCCTTTAATACGGCATTGCTTATCTTTTTTAATTCAAAGGGTTCTGTTGCAAAGCCTCTTTTTACAATTGAGGTAATTTCCATGGTCATTAAATATTTATAAATTTAAAATCATGCTTGTTATAAAGGTCTACCTTTATTCTTTATGATTATATATTTTCAAATTTGATTGTCCACATGGTTATTAACATTCAGGGTTTTAACGCTCCAATGAGGAGTTAAATAGCCCACCATGCTAGACATTACTTAGTATGCGCTCAATTCCAGTTAGCCCTTTCCAATAGGAATAATTGAGTTATTTTCACTCTAGGATTACATTTTTCCCTACAAAAAGCAATCTTTACACCTCTCTAGAACAGGACTACATCTTTTAAATAATAGAAAAGATGTCACCGATTCGCGAACAACCAGTTTACTACGCTTATAACCACTTAAAACTTTTCCAAATGAATAGTCTTAGTTTAAAGCGGTATTGCGGTACCGAGCAATACTTTATTTATGAAGAAATTTCTTGTGGTAAATGGTTTAAGAAATAACCTTGGATCTTCCATATAAATAGATAACCCTCTTGTTATAACCAAGTACACATTAGACTACAACTTCAATCGCGAAAGCATTGTCAATTCGGAATAGGCAGGTCTCCTGACTTGTAACTGCTTCCACCGTCCTTCCCGCATATGCAGTGGACACTCTTAGATGAAAGCATTTGGCATGTTACTTACAGTTGCGCGACAGTTCGTGATTTTCACACGATTCCCTTTTTGCTACGGTTAAGTAAATCCTTTTCCGGTTATTGAAGAATATTAAGAACATACAAAGCGCAAATGTAGACATAAATTTCACAAAAACGTCCTCAGCTTAGTGAAGTTTATCTGGACATTTTTTAAGTTAGCATATATCACAAAAACACCATTTCCCTATAATTCCTTGACGTTTAAATGTATATTTATAGTACCTACAACTTACTTGTAAGATGTATATAAATACTATTACCCCTAAACGTTACTATAACGCACCTATCTATATTTGGATCTAAGCAAAATACAGTAGAATTTAGGAGGAAGGCACTCCTAATCTAGGTATGCGATCTTATAACCAATTACCTCCGAGCAGGCCATAAGGCATCGGACGGATACTACCGACAACAATTCCCCCTTATATGGAACGAGCAGGTGCGCCTGTGCGGAGTGGGTAGGCAAGCGCTGAGGCATACAAATCTCGCTTAGTGAGTAAAAAGCTCCGACATTTAGGAGTTGACCTTTATAAATCATAACTAAACCAAAAAAACATGGCACAAATAAATTCCGTAGAGGTTAAAAATGTCCCTGAATACATTCATGTAGGTAATAAGGAGAGTGAAATTATGGTAGCTGTAGCGGTTACCTTCCACAAAATTGACATGCAACTTGAAATGGAATATATCTTGGACGTTGTTATATTTGACATTCACGGCCCCATGGACATTCCGGTTATCTTGGCCAATTGGGAAGACACCAAGGTGCTTCCCGTTTCACTAGGTAGAAAAGACCAATATCTTGGAGCCGCAAAAAAGCATATCCTGGCAAGTACGGAAAGCGAACTCTTTGAAATTCCGGTAAACTTACAACTGGGAAAATTAACAAGAACGGACTCCTATATCCGACGCCGGTTAGATGCTTTTGCCACCTTAACCCCTGCAATAGGAAGATCTTCCAAATGGTCTGCCCAGTTGGAGTCTTATTTATTACATTAAAAACACCTTTTCCAACCTTGATTGGGCGCATCCCTAACACCTAGGTCGCGTTATTAATTCCGACAAAATGCTAGGACCATAAAGGCTTATTTTTTGACCCTATAGTTCCGTTAGGACGAGCTTGTAAATTACCCCTTCCGAACCCCTCCCCGCTTCTGAAGCTACATAGAGTTCTCCGTCCTCACTAAAAGTAATCCCCTCTGGTTGAGGAAATAGCTGTGGATCCAAGGGGTACACCCCTTTAATCTCATTATTGGACGACATTATCATTAATTTTGGCCTTGTCCCTTCCAAAATATAAAGGTCTCCGGTTTTAGGATGAATGGCCATATCCGAAGGCCTAAAGGTTTTATTTTGATGTTTACGAACAAAAGGAGTTAGCATTTCATCGTCCAAAGAAATTTTCATAACCGCTTCCGTATTTAATTCATAGGTATCCAAGGAAAAAGCATAGATCCCTTTAAACGTATCATCCTCCAGATTCCGATCTTTGGGCACCATTAATAGACTGTTCCGCTCCTTATCAAAAGTAAGCGTTTCCATGTTATGCTTGCTCTTAAAAGGCGTCTTATACACCTCCACCTGAGGCTGGGGATTTTTATATCCCCGGACCTCAAAAAGATCGCCATCACTTCGCAGCACAAAGGCATTCTCCCCGAGCACAACCAACCCCTCATAGTCCCCGTCGTCTCCAAACTTATAGGAATTCGCCAACTTGTTGTTTGCTAGGTCGTACATAAAAATCACCCCTTCCTCGTCCTGTACCGCAGCAATCATATCCTGGCTCACCCATGAAATTGCCGATATCTCCCGAAGCACGTTTGGAAGCTCCCACTTAGCCGTTATCTTTATGGGGCTTGTACTGGGATCAACGGGTGCCCTGTGACCATTGAATAAAAGAAAAATGGTAATCAGTCCTAAGACCAAAACCACTACTGTCAATATTTTTATGGTTCCTATTTTCAATTGACCACTCATTCTGTTGCCGTTTATGTATTATAAAAAATACAATTTCCTCAAAATTAAAGAATACCCCACAAAATAATTGAGCCAATGCCGCAAAATTCCGAAAAAATAAAAAGCTTCTGTCCTTGGTGGGTTATTTCCAAAGACAGAAGCTTTAATCTGGTTCCGTACCTAAAAATTTTATTTCATTATCCGGGTTAATTTATAGAAGCGTTGGTAGTGATCCGGAATAGTATCTATTCTTAACAGGGATCCCTCTTCCATGTACGGATAAATCTCATCATAGGTACGCACATCGTACATACTTATTCTTTTACTTATGTGTTCCCTACTCAACTCATAGGGTCCGTCTAAACCAGCGGCCGCCACCAATTCCAAGAAACTGTGAATAGTAGCCTTATGATAATTGTACACCCTGGGCGCCTTGTCCTCTACCACCAAGCCTTTGGCAAGGGATTTATTCTGTGTAGCCACTCCAGCGGGGCAGGTATTTAAGTTACACTGCAGGGCTTGTATACATCCCACTGCCAACATCATGGCCCGGGCACTGTAACATCCATCGGCTCCAAGGGCAATGGCACGCGCCATACTAAATCCGGTGATAATCTTTCCTGCAACAATAATTTTTATCTCTTTTCTCAAGGCAAAGCCCACCAAGGTATCATGAACAAAAACTAGCCCTTCCCTAAGTGGCATACCCATACTATTGGAGAATTCTACAGGAGCAGCTCCCGTACCACCTTCTCCACCATCTACGGTAATAAAATCTGGCGTAATCCCAGTATAGACCATGGCCTCACAAAAGTCCATAAACTCCTGCTTTCTACCTATACACAGCTTAAATCCAATAGGTTTTCCATCGGAAAGATCCCGTAGTTTCTTAATGAAATACATAAATTGGATGGGGTCTGCAAAGGCACTATGAGCTGGGGGAGAATGAACAGCAACATGCGGTTGTATGTGTCTTATCCTTGCAATCTCCTCCGTGTTTTTAGAAGCTGGAAGTATACCACCATGCCCAGGCTTGGCACCTTGAGACAATTTTATCTCAATCATTTTCACTTGAGGACGCAATGCATTTTCACGAAAGGTAGTTTCGTTAAAACTCCCATCATCATGGCGACAACCAAAATAACCGGTACCAATTTGCCAAATTAGGTCCCCACCATTTTCCAAATGATAATCGCTGATACCTCCTTCTCCTGTATTGTGGGCAAAATTTCCCATTTTAGCTCCCTTGTTCATCGCTAGCACGGCATTATGACTCAAGGACCCGAAACTCATGGCCGAAATATTCAACAAACTGGAAGAATAGGGTTGCAAGCAATCTTTTCCACCAATAATAAGTCTAGGAAACTCCCCAATTTCCTTGGGGTTATGCTTGGCATACATGGAATGTTCCATCCACTCATAGCCCGCATGATAAAGGTCCATTTGCGTACCAAATGGCTCCGTATCGGTTTGTTTTTTCGCACGCCTATAGATCAACGATCTCAAGATTCTATTTAAGGGCCTCCCCTCTGTATCCGTCTCAACAAAATATTGCATAATCTCCGGCCTAATAGACTCCAGCATATATCGGAATCTCCCAACAATCGGGAAGTTTCGCCGTATGGTATGCTTTTTTTGCACAATATCATAAACCCCCATAAGGATTAGAGGACCAACTAACAGAAGTACCCATAAGATAGGGGGCCAGAAAACAGCGATACCAGCAATTACAACCATCACGATCGCGGAGATAACCATAAACTGTTCACGAACTTTCATAAATATGATTTAAGTGTTATTCATTTTATATTGAAACACCTTTACATTGATGTTTCTTAATTTTTAAACTCCCTTACATTTAGGAAGATCAGCAATAAACAAACTACATCCTTTCCATAACTACAACCTTTGCGTACTAATTATTTTACCAGCCATGGTTGATAAAATGGAATCCAAAAGATTATCAATCCCTTAATTTTCACTCTTCAAATTTGGAAGAGATTACGACATCCATTTTCTATCGTCAAATTTTTACAAATATCACATCTTTTTTTATTCTCTAAGAATATTTAACCAACTTTTATCCTTTTAAATCCCTAATGACTTCACCACCCATATTTTATCGACTTTTATCGCCCTCAATTCTTACGGTAAAATGACCTCTGGGCCTTTAATTCAGGCAAACTAATAGTAGAAAATGATCTTGAGGTGTAGCATAGGTTGGCATGACCAATACTTTCTGTGTTTATAAGGAAACACTCTTTAGCCCCAAAGTCCCGTATCTCCCCCCTTAGCAAGTAGATTAAATAAGCTGGATTCACCCAAATATATTTGCTGGCATACCTGTATAGCCGCAATTTTCAATCACAAAAAGTGAACCGGCCAGCGGCTGCCGCTTTAATTCCTCCTCACTAAGCCCCTTCCTAGCTGTGGTGATATACAAGTTTTCCAAAGTGGGCCCTCCAAAAGTACAGGAGGTAACATTGGAGACAGGAAGTTTAAATGCGGCCAGTTGCTCCCCCGTTTTAGGATTCCAACGCGTTACCTGCCCCCCTCCCCAGTGTGCAATCCATAGCATTCCCTCCTTATCAATGGTCATCCCATCAGGGAAACCTTCTTCTTTGGGTATTTGGATGATGGTTCTTTTATTGGAAATAGCTCCAGTAGCCTCATCGTAGTCGTAGCGAACTACTTGCAAGGTAGGCGAATCTATGTAGTAAAATGCCTTCTCCCTTTGGCACCACGCCAAACCATTGGAAATAGTAATGGTATCCTCTTTTTTTTCTACGGTCCCGTTTTTGTGCAATACATATAGACTCCCAGCGGCTTTATCTTCCGAGAGGGGCATGGTCCCCGCCCAAAATCTCCCTGCTGGGTCGCACTTTCCGTCATTAAATCTATTGCCCGGCAAATGCTTTTCGGGATCGGCAATTGGCTGCACTTCCCCATGCTTACGATCCAGATAGGCAAATCCGTGTTGAAGGGCGGCCACATAGTTACCACTGCTAGCTACGGCCATAGCACCAATCATCTGCCCAATTTCTAGGGTGCGTAATTTTTTATTTTCCACGGACCATTCGTGAACATGACCGCTCAATATATCTACCCAACAGATAAGTCCTCTCTTCTCATCCCAAATAGGGCCTTCTCCCAATTCGCTCTTATGGGCACAAACAACTTCTATTGATTTCATAGTATCCATCTGTAAGTAAGTATCTATTTTATCGGAGTCGATAAAATTATCATTATCAAATCTCCAAGATAGTAAACTTTACGGTTAGGATATCCCAAGCATGCATGGGTACTTAAGTGGCTACCCCTTGCTTAATCTCCGCTAAATAACAATGGAAAGAATTTCCCCTTCATCTTTTCCCCTTTTGGAATGGGCGGCACCCCATGCAGCAACTCTTCATCGGTATTGCTAGTGGTACCATCGGCAAATACGTTTAACACAAAAGCCCGCCGACTTCTTCCGGAGGTATTTGCATAAGACCCATGAACCAATAAAGGATGATGAAAGGTAGCGTATCCTTTTTTCAATTCAATAGGGACCGGATTAAAGGCTTCCTGTTGTTCTGGGGAGAGAAATTGCTTTAGCCCCTCCATTTCTCCTGCCAAAGCAGGTTTCTGCAATAACCCCCACTGATGACTTTTAGGTATATAATGGAGACAGCCGTTGTCTAGATTAGCATCATCCAATCCGGTCCAACAACTAAGGTGTTGCATGGCCACCGTTCTAGTCCAATAGGAATAATCTTGGTGCCAGGCCACCACACCCCCGTGATGGGCCGGTTTACAGAAAAGCTGATCGTGCCAAAAG
Source organism: Arenibacter lacus (assembly GCF_008711145.1). Lineage (NCBI taxonomy): Bacteria > Pseudomonadati > Bacteroidota > Flavobacteriia > Flavobacteriales > Flavobacteriaceae > Arenibacter > Arenibacter lacus. The sequence goes on along the minus strand of NZ_VVIN01000046.1, from coordinate 8,318 downwards.
CGCACGGACCTATGCTCCAACAATTGATGGGCAGCCATTACAAAAGCAGGATTCCACAAGACATCATGGAAACCTTTGGATATGCGCCAATGTCCCAAGGAATGGAATAAAACCGAATTGGGATCCTCTGACTCATTGCTGTGAAATTCATAAAATAGATGATGCCCAGGATGTTCCGGATCCATAACATTTATTAGCTCCTCTAGCAATTGCTCTACCTGCCATTCCTCTAACAGCTTAATACCAGAAACATAGCCATACTCTTGGTAATGGGTTATCTGCTCCTCAGTAAGTTTATATTGTTCCCAGTCTTCCGCACTCTTTGGCCACTGAAAGAGGTCTGAAAGTAAATAAGGGTAATCTGCAAGGTCTTGTTCCGTAGCCATAATGTTATAGGAATTACGAGTTCTCTCCTCCTAAAGGGGACAGCAACCATTAAAGATATGGAAATACCAAGAGTAATCCCTATGTTTCCTAAAGCGGAAAAAGGATCAACAAAAATATTCTATTGATTCTTTTGAAATACCTGGATGCGATCGTCATTGTTAGCAACCACCACCCATTGTTGATCACCTACCGTTAGTTGAATTATTTTCTTAGCGTCCTTATTGGCGAAAAATCCACTGTCTTTAAACGGCAGGGATGTAAATCCTCCCTTGCCATCACCCAACATCATCACTCCTGTCCCGGCATCATTCCTTGGGGTTTCAATCTCTGAGACAAATAGATTCCCAACCGCAAGGAAGTCGAGGTTACCATCCAAATTAAAATCTTCTATATGAATATCATTGATGCTAGAAAGCTGTGCCATATTAGGAAGGGGAGAAATCTTAAAATTTCCGTTTCCCAAATTCTCCATATAGGATGAAGCGAAGGTTTGAGCTGCATAATGCAACGAATTATCCAAATTTTCCTTACCGTAAACCTGATCTATTTCCAAGGAGGCGAACAGATCATATTTTTGAATTTTATCCTTTAAACCAGGAATTTGCTCGGCAGAGCAAGAAAACCCCCTTAAAGGATAATGCTTATCATTATTATAATAGCCCAAAACAATATCATATTTCCCGTTGCCGTCAAAGTCGTTGAAATATATATCAAAAGGTTTATCAACTGAGGTCTTATACTTATAATTTAGGCCGATATTCCCAACAATAAAATCCGTATCCCCATCATTGTCAAAATCTCCCTTCTCAATACTAAACCACCACCCCCAAGAATTCTCCAGACCTGTTGGAATTTTCTTTTGCAACTGACCCTCCACATTTTCAAAAATAGTAATAGGCATCCACTCCCCTACAAGAATCAGGTCATCATCCCCATCATTATCATAATCTTCCCAAATGGCATCAGTAACCATTCCCAAATCCTTGAATGCTGGTGCAATATCGTTAGTTTTATTTACCAATTGCCCATTTTGATTTTGCAGGAGCATACTACTGGCAGGCAAGGGATAATGATAGGGAATGTGTCTGCCTGCTACAAACAGATCCATATCCCCATCTTTATCGTAATCATTGGCGGCTACCTTAGAGCCACTCATTCTACCAAGATTTAAAACGGCCCCCTTAGTAAAACCTCCTTTTCCGTTATTCATATAAAGTCGGTCTATATAATGTGGATCGTTTACCTTGTATTCATTGCCCCCACTTACTACATAGAGGTCTAAAAAGCCATCACCATTTACATCTACAAACAAGGCATCTACATCCTCATAAGCCGCATCCTTCTCCCAAAGGTCATTCAATATGGATATAAAACTACCATCCCCTTGCATGAGGAATAATGCCCCTGCCTGACCGTTAGCTCCACCTACATAGACATCTTCCAATCCATCATTGTTTACATCCCCTTTTGCTAGTGCCGGTCCAAAATGCGACAGTTTATGTGGCAATAAAACCTGGTAGCGATAATCGTTAAAATTATTCTCTTTATGTACGTAATCCAAGTCACCTCTTAGTGATACTTCACTATAGTACGGTTTACTGTTTTCATGGTTATAAACAGTCCTTTGCTCCCCGTCCTCCATATCTAAACGAACCATTTGATTGGCAGGTATATTTTGTAGGACAGTGGTTAAATCATTTGGCCACTGTACCACTATACTATCTATAATTTTTGTGTTACCCACTCCAAAGTGAAGAACGGGCTCACTGGTAGAATAAATTCCGCGTACATTGGTATGTTCTAAAAACTGGATTCCTCCTTCCTGATACAAGGTGGCCTTGGTCCCAAATACACTTCTGTTAGCCCCGTCTTTTAGCGCAATTCTTATAAAGTTATTATCTGGCAGTTTTTCAGTGTTATTCCGATATATAAAAGCCTTATTATTAATATTGTTCACCACTAGATCTAGGTCGCCATCATTATCCATATCAGCATAGGCAGCCCCATTGGAAAATGAAGGCTGATTAAGTCCCCATTCTGCTTTAACCTCCTTGAACTCTAAATTCCCTAAATTCTTAAAGGCATAATTTTTAAGGGGTTGCGATGGCAAGAGGGCAATAGTTTTATCCAAATCCAAAATATCCCAGATACTGGGCGGATTTGTATTCGGATTTTCCATCACCCACTTATTAGCAGTTTCGGTAATAAACTTGCCCACCTTCTTATCTGCATCGGTATTTCTTATATCGTACAGAAGGCCATTGGTTATATAGGTATCTTTTAATCCGTCGTTATCAAAATCTGCTATTAAATTTGCCCAACTCCAATCTGTTGCCGCCATACCTGTAATTTGAGCTACGTCTGAAAAGGTGGTATTCCCATTATTCAATTGCAAGGTATTGTACATGTACTGATAGTGTCCGCCCTCCTCTACTACCTTCCAAAACAAGCTAGGGTTCATTCCGCTCATATTGGCCTTTAACCTATAATTATCCTCTGCCACCATATCCACAACAAATACATCTAGCAATGCGTCATTATTTATATCTGCCACATCTACCCCCATAGAATAAAATGAAACATGGTTCATAGCTTGGGGAAGGATATTGGTAAAGGTGCCATCAGCATTATTTATAAAAAGAAAATCCGGAGCATTAAAATCGTTCGCCACATAGAGGTCTGTCCACCCATCATTATTTAAGTCGCTTGCCGATACGGCATTTGGAAACCCAGTAAGATCTACCCCTGCCCTTTTGGAAACATCCTCGAAAAATCCTCTGCCGGTATTTCTTAATAGTTTAATATGATACTCTGGCTGCAACAGCGTTGTTCCGGAGTATTTGGAATAGCTTCCTGGGTTAGGTGGCTGGGTCAACAACAACAGGTCTAATAAACCATCTTTATCATAGTCCAAAAAGGTTGCGTGTCTTGTTCTTTGGGAATCATCTACGCCATAGGCCTTGGCCTCTTCCTTAAAAGTCCCATCTCCCTTATTAATGTATAATTGATTTTTTCTAAGCTCAGGGGCGTCGTCATACAGCTCCCTAGTCACATAGATATCCAGGTGTCCATCATTATTTACATCTGCCACGGTCACGCCTGTAGACCATCCGTTATCTTCCTTAATCCCTGAGGACTTTGTAACATCTTTAAATTTAAGATCACCTTGGTTAAAATATAACTTATTGGGCACTAAATTCCCTGCAAAAAACAAATCTGGGAGTCCGTCCTTATTAAAATCTCCAATCCCTACTCCGGCACCTCCATAGAAATTAGAATATAATAAGATGTTAGCTTCTTTGGTATCTTTTATTTTATTGTTGAATTTAACCCCGGTATACTTGGCATCCAAAAGGGAAAATCGTGGGATATCCTGCCCCCAACTAATGGTTGAACCTAAAAGCCCTATAGCCCAAAAGACGATTGCTTTCTTTCTTCGCATGGTATAAAAAAATGTATAAACTTTTTTCTTGATTCTATATAAAAGGAGGGGATTCCCCTCCTTTATAATTATTATTGATTTGCAATGCTTTGGGAAAATAGTTTACTCTACATCCCACCACACCCTTGTTGTTAGGAGGTCTGGACCTTGTGCTGCAATGGCGGCCTGGTAATTTTCTGGATTATTGCTCTGTTCGCTTTCCGAGTAGGTGAGTCTTCTTGGGATAGTTCCATTGGTTACATTACCCGGGTAATTTACGGGCACCAAGTTTGGAAACCCTGTTCTTCTCCAGTTAGCGAACGCTTCATATTCATTTAGAAAAGTAGCTGCCCAATATTGCGTATTAATCTGTTCTAGGGCATTAGCTGCATCAAAGGGATTGGCAGCCAAGTAGGCGTCTATTTCGGCATCCGCTATCACTGCATCCGGCCCGTATAACTCCAACATTTTCATTGCAGCCCGCACTCCTGCGTTGTAATGGGGCTCTGGATCTCCACCAGCTAAATTCCACCTAACAGCGGCTTCGGCCAACATAAACTCTACCTCCGCATAGGTTTGAAAGAACATTGGAGCTTCAAAAAAGGTAATGATATCACTAGGTTCCGCATACAGACTAGTATCCTCTTCTCCGGTTGCAGCTAATAATAGCTCCGAATCCAAGCCGTTTGGCAAGCCTTTAAGATCTGCTGGAGCAGTACTCCCATCACTTCTTCTAGAAGCAAGTATCGGAAGTCTTGGGTCTCCTTGCAAAAAGTCTACAAAAGTTTTACTTAAACGCTGATTTCCATCGGCATCGAAAGCCTCGCTGTTCCCATTTCTATTGTTAACATCGTGTTGCAGGTAAAAAATATCTTCGTTGCTCTCCATTACTCCTCCTGCGATCGCTTTAGTAGCCCAAGCTTCTGCCGCAGCCGGATCTCTTTTAATTAACCGCAACCCCAATCTTAGCATTAAGGAATTGGCCAATTTTTTCCATTTTGTTTGGTTGCCTTGATATATTAGATCGGCATTCCCAAACGCGGAAGTTCCCGTTCCTAAAGCCGCCGCTGACTCTTCCAGCTCTTTTAAAAGGTCTGGGTAGATTTCACTTTGCGCATCGTATTTTGGAGTTAAAATGCCAGAAATAAATGCCTGGCCTGCTTCGCTATAAGGAACATCTCCATAGAGGTCTGTTAACCGAGCAAAGACAAACACCCTCATAATTCTTACGATAGCCCTCATTTCTTCAGGGGAATTTTCTTCTTCCATTTGCACTTTCATATCCTCCAAGGATTTAATCACGTTAGGATAATAACGATCGATTAAGGAGGATGCATATCCTTTATTCCAAGTGTATTTATCCCCCGCCCAATATCCAGCAGTAACCGCCAAATGCTGCATCATGGTTGATTGGTAAATAAGATTGGCACGCCAGTTGTCGTATCGTTCACTGGACATGAATTTTTGTGCTGCCGTAAGTTTGGTAGCAAGGCTAACCTGTACCGGTTTCGTAGGATTAACATTCAATTCCTCGAACCCTTTATCACATGCACTCAAAAAGAACACAAATAATAATATATATATCGAATTTTTCATAGTCATGTTTTTAAAACTTTACATTTACATTTAATCCAAAACTTCTTGTTGAGGGTACCCCGAAATATTCCAGTCCTTGTGAATTGCCTACGTTATAGGCACTTTCGGGATCTATATTGTCCACACTACGTTTGAGGTAGAAAAGGTTGGAAGCAATCACCGATATATTTACGTTGGTCAAAAATATATTCTCTAGGGTCTTCTTTGGCAGGGTGTACCCCAGACTGACTTGCCTGAACTTTATATAATCCGAATCCTCTACAAACTCTTCCGCTATATCGTTGATTTCACCGTAATAGGTCTGCAGAAATTCTGGAGCCACGGTAGTTGTAAATGGCTGACCTGTATCGGCATCTATTCCAGAAACCGATAATCCATTTTCCCTACCTTCCAAGGTTTCCTTATGCAGTCCATTTCCGTAAACAATGGTATTGGTTCCCGAAAAGATTTGACCACCAAATTTTCCATCTATTAGAAAGTTTAGATTAAAGTTTTTATACCTAAAACTATTGTTGAATCCAAATGTCCATGGCGGCACTCCTTCCCCTAGGATCTTTCTTTCCCCTTCCACTGCTATTGGGACTCCATCTCCGTTTATCGTATACTTTATGGTACCATTTTCATCCCTATCATAGGAAACTCCCACTATAGTTCCATACGCTTCCCCCACAATGTGGGTTATTCTAACATTACGTGTTCTCGGTTCATCCAAATTTACATCCGCATTGGAATCGTTGGTTGCCAAAACCTTGCCCTGATTATAGGCACCATTAATACTTGTTGTCCAAGTGAAATTATCAGTTTTGATTGGGCTTCCGCTCAATAAAAATTCGACCCCTTTATTTTCTACACGTCCTATATTGGCTTTTGCACCTCCGTACCCAGAGAATATGGATGTAGAAACATCCACAATATCCTTGGTGGTTTCATTATTATAGTACGCAAAATCCAAGGACAGCCTATTGTTGAAGAATCGGGCATCCAACCCAATTTCAGCTTCGGTTTTACTAAATGGCACCAGATTGGAGTTGGGAACGGTACCACCATTTACCCTACCTGTTGGTTGTCCTAAAAATCCTTGCCCGAATATTTCATAGGTTAGGGCCAATGCATATGCATCCTGTGCACCACCGGCCACTTCGGAGTATCCACCCCTTAATTTTAAAAAGCTGATGGGCTCTGGCAGGTCTAGTGCATCCGAAATAATTAAACTAGCGTTAACAGATGGATAAAAATCATCATTGGGCGTAGTCTTCCCAGGAAAAGACAAGGTAGAGAACCAGTCGTTCCTTCCTGTGAAAGTTACATAAGCCCAACGATCATAGGAGAGCTCCACGGATCCGTAAAGCGACCCAATTTTTCTTTCGCTATATCCTCTACTCCTGGATTGAGTTTCCGTATTGGCAATATCCTCCAAACCGGGAACGATAAAACTATTTCCTCCAAGATTTAATTGCTCTTGTTTTATATGGTTGCTATTAGCACCTACAAAAGCAGAAGTAGCAAATTTCTCTGTTATATCTTTCTCAAATCCTAAGATAACATCTGCATCAATTTGTGTATACCTACGCTCTTCCTCATTGATACCGCCCAAAGGTTTGTACGCAGTTCCAAAGGGTTCTACGGACGTTCTCTTAATGGTAGAATGGTCTATCCCAGCTCTACCAGAAAGATATAACCAATCCGTAATATCGTATCGCAAAGTGGTTGAAGCAATTAGTCTGTTCTTAGTATCCTCATTTCTAAAATTATAGGCAGCGAAATATGGATTTTGGGAAAAAGTATTGTTAGAGTACTGCCGTTCCGTACCATCCGGATTGGTTCCCGGGTTCATAAATCGCACATCTACATTGGGAGACAGGTTAGCCACGGTATAGTTACCGTTACCTGGAGCATCCGACAATCGAGGGCGGTTTTGAACATCCTCATTTATATATTTCACATTGACCTGCGAGGTGATTTTCTCCCCTAAAATTGCACTGGAATTCAAGGAAAAAGTCTTCCTATCCAGTCCAGCGTTGGGCATAACATCCTTATTAGCTAAGTCTGAAGCAGAAAACCTATAGCTCAATTTTTCGGAGCCACTTGTTAATGCTACTGTATTTATAAAGGTAGTACCTGTTCTATAAAAGTGGTCTAAATTACTTCCTACATAAGAATAAGGTCTTTCCACGCCATCCCATTGCACTACCGGGGTGCCATCTAATCTAGCTCCCCAAGAACTTGTTCCCAGATCCAATGCTTCTGCTTGGTTTACCGGTTTCCTACCTCTAGTACCTTGTCCATACTCTCGTTGAAAATCTTGCAAGGAGGTATCTACCTGATCGAAGGTGACCGAACTACTGAGTTCTACACCAAAACCTTCCTGGCCTTTACCCGATTTTGTAGTTACTATGATAACCCCGCCTGCTGCCCTAGAACCATATAAGGCCGATGCTGCCCCTCCTTTTAACACACTTACCGAGGCAATGTCATCTGGATTGATACTAGATATACCATCTCCCCCATCGGACCCGCCCCAGAGTCCGGCAGAACCATTATTTTCATTTCCAATTGGAATTCCGTCTACAATATACAATGGCATATTATCCCCAGACAAGGAGCTCGCACCACGTATTACCACTCTACTAGAACCTGCAGCTCCCGTTGCGTTTTGGGTAATGTTCACCCCTGCCACCTTACCTTGTAGTGAATTAATGGCATTGGTTTGTTTAACTGTGGATAACTCTTCCCCACCCACTTCGGTGAGGGAATATCCCAACGCTTTGGTTTCTTTTCTAATACCCAAAGCGGTCACTACAACTTCTCCAAGTTGCTCTGCGTCTTCTACCAAACCTACATTAATGGTTGTTTGGCCGTTAATCGCCACTTCCTTGGAGGAAAATCCAAGTGAAGAGAAAACCAATGTTCCATT